>NZ_JANJFJ010000533.1:0-2350 GCF_024626565.1 Microbacterium sp. zg.Y909 | reverse complement strand
ACCCGACGTCTATTACGAGAACTGCACGGCGGTCCGCGCGGCGGGTGCGGCGCCGATCCACGCGGGAGACCCCGGATATTCCAGCAAGCTCGACCGTGATGGCGACGGGGTCGCCTGCGAATGACGGGCTGATAAGTGGAGGGGATGACGGGAATCGAACCCGCACCATCAGTTTGGAAGACTGAGGCTCTACCATTGAGCTACATCCCCGCGGCGGAAAGCTCCGCGGCCTCCGCCAGTGTAGTCGAACCTCCGGCTCAGCGCGGACACGGCGCGGTCGGCTAGACTTCCCGGGGTCGTTTCAGCGCACGCGTGCGTGCACACAGCCCGGGGCGTAGCTCAGCTTGGTAGAGCGCCCGCTTTGGGAGCGGGAGGCCGCAGGTTCAAATCCTGTCGCCCCGACGTAACGACCCCCAGACATCCAGACTTTCCGCCTCCGCGCGTCTGCGCGGATCACCCAAGGAGAAGCAACAGGCATGGTCAACGCCACGGTCGAGAAGCTCAACCCCACCCGGGTCAAGCTCCACATCACGGTCACCCCGGACGAACTCAAGCCCGCCATCGCGCACGCGTACGAGCACATCGCCCAGGACATCCAGATCCCCGGCTTCCGCAAGGGCAAGGTGCCGGCGCCCATCATCGACCAGCGCGTCGGCAAGGGTGCGGTCATCGAGCACGCCGTCAGCGAGGGCCTCGACGGGTTCTACCGCGAAGCCGTCCGTGAGACCGAGGTGCGCGTCGTCGGGCGGCCTTCCGCCGAGGTCATCGAGTGGCCGAGCGACAAGGACTTCTCCGGCGACCTCGTCGTCGAGGTCGAGGTCGATGTGCGCCCCGAGTTCGAGCTTCCCTCCTACGACGGCATCACCATCGAGGTCGACGCCGTCGAGACCGACCAGGCCGCCGTCGACGCCGAGCTCGACCGCCTGCGCGGTCGCTTCGGCACGCTGGTGACGGTTGACCGTCCCGCTGCCAAGGGTGACTTCGTCGAGCTGAACCTCGTCGCCACGATCGATGGCAACGAGATCGACCGCGCCGAGGGCGTGTCCTACGAGGTGGGTTCGGGCGAGCTGCTCGAGGGCACCGACGAGGCCATCGAGTCCCTCACCGCCGGCGAGGAGACCACCTTCCGCTCCAAGCTGGTCGGCGGCGACAACGCCGGCCAGGAGGCGGAGGTCGCCGTGACCGTCGTCGCCGTCAAGGAGCGCGAGCTGCCCGAGG
This sequence comes from Microbacterium sp. zg.Y909, assembly GCF_024626565.1. NCBI lineage: Bacteria > Bacillati > Actinomycetota > Actinomycetes > Micrococcales > Microbacteriaceae > Microbacterium > Microbacterium sp. zg.Y909. The sequence continues at coordinate 1,132 of NZ_JANJFJ010000533.1, read as the reverse complement.
CCGACGACGACTTCGCCCAGATGGCCAGCGAGTTCGACACGATCGACGAGCTGCGCGCCAGCCTCGCCGAGCGCGTCTCCGAGCAGTCCGGCTTCGCCCAGGCATCCTCCGCCCGCGACAAGCTCGTGGAGAAGCTCATCGAGCTCGCCGACATCCCCGTGCCGGCGCAGCTGGTCGAGGACGAGGTGCACCAGCACCTCGAGGGCGAGGGTCGCCTCGAGGACGACACGCACCGCGCCGAGGTCACCGAAGCCAGCGAGAAGCAGTTCCGCACGCAGATGGTGCTCGACAAGATCGCCGAAGAGTTCAAGGTGCAGGTCTCTCAGGACGAGCTGACCCAGTACCTCATCCAGTCGGCGGCCCAGTACGGCATGGCCCCGCAGGAGTTCGTCAACACGCTGCAGCAGAGCAACCAGCTGCCCGCCATGATCGGTGAGGTCGCCCGCAACAAGGCGCTCGCGCTGGCCCTGGGCAAGGTCACCGTCGTCGACACCGCCGGCAAGCCGGTGGACCTGAGCGGCTTCATCGCCCTCGAGGACGAGCCGGCCGCTGAGGCGGACGTCGTCGAAGAGGCCCAGGAGATCGCTGACGCCGCGGCCGACGCCGACGAGATCATCGAGGCCGAGGAAGCCGCCGAGAAGCCGGCCAAGAAGGCCCCCGCCAAGAAGGCTCCCGCGAAGAAGGCCCCGGCGAAGAAGGCGGCAACGGACGCCGACGACGCTGCGGCCGAGAAGGCGCCCGCCAAGAAGGCTCCGGCCAAGAAGGCCGCGGCGAAGAAGGACGACGCGAAGGATGCCGCCGAGGCGGCCCCCGCGAAGAAGCCGGCGGCGCGCAAGACCACCAAGAAGGCCGACTCCGAGTAATCGGACCGGTTCAGACAGCGGGGCGGATGCTGCGGCATCCGCCCCGCTGTCGTTCCCGCCGCGCGCGCCGACGGCGCGACGCGCCCGATCTGCCCAGGGCGAACACGGCCGGGTCTCCCGCGCCGCGCCGGTAGATTCGATGCGACGGACCACGGAAACAGGAGTGAACATGGCCGAACCACTTGTCGCCACGAGCGTCTTCGACAGACTGCTGAAGGACCGCATCATCTGGCTGGGGTCGGAGGTGCGCGACGACAACGCCAACGAAA
>NZ_JANJFJ010000532.1:0-2360 GCF_024626565.1 Microbacterium sp. zg.Y909 | reverse complement strand
ACGGACCGTGCCCGTCGTGTGGTTGTGCTCGCCCAAGAAGAGGCGAAGATGCTCAACCACAACTACATCGGTACCGAGCACATCCTGCTCGGCCTCATCCACGAGGGCGAGGGGGTCGCCGCGAAGGCGCTGGAGTCGCTCGGTATCTCGCTCGACGCTGTGCGCGAGCAGGTGCAGGACATCATCGGGCAGGGCCAGCAGCAGCCGACGGGGCACATCCCGTTCACGCCGCGGGCCAAGAAGGTGCTGGAGCTGTCCCTGCGCGAAGCGCTGCAGCTCGGCCACAACTACATCGGCACCGAGCACATCCTGCTCGGTCTCATCCGCGAGGGTGAGGGCGTCGCCGCGCAGGTGCTCGTCAAGCTGGGCGCCGACCTGAACAAGGTGCGCCAGCAGGTCATCCAGCTGCTCAGCGGCTACCAGGGCAAGGAGCCCGCGGGTGTCGCGGCCGGCCCCGGCGAGCAGAACGCGCCCGCCCAGGGTGGATCGGCGGTGCTCGACCAGTTCGGGCGCAACCTCACCCAGGCCGCGCGCGACAACAAGCTCGACCCGGTGATCGGGCGCGAGAAGGAGATCGAGCGGGTCATGCAGATCCTCTCCCGCCGGTCGAAGAACAACCCCGTCCTCATCGGCGAGCCCGGCGTCGGCAAGACCGCCGTCGTCGAGGGCCTCGCACAGGCGATCGTCAAGAACGAGGTCCCCGAGACGCTGAAGGACAAGCAGGTCTACTCGCTGGACCTCGGGTCGCTCATCGCCGGGTCCCGCTACCGCGGTGACTTCGAGGAGCGCCTGAAGAAGGTCACCAAGGAGATCCGCACCCGCGGCGACATCATCGTGTTCATCGACGAGATCCACACCCTCGTCGGCGCCGGTGCGGCCGAGGGTGCGATCGATGCGGCATCCATCCTCAAGCCCCTCCTCGCCCGCGGCGAGCTGCAGACCATCGGCGCGACCACGCTCGATGAGTACCGCAAGCACTTCGAGAAGGATGCCGCGCTCGAGCGCCGCTTCCAGCCGATCCAGGTCGCCGAGCCGAGCCTGCCCCACGCGATCAACATCCTGAAGGGGCTGCGCGACCGCTACGAGGCGCACCACAAGGTGCAGATCACCGACGGCGCGATCGTCGCGGCGGCCAACCTCGCCGACCGCTACGTCAGCGACCGGTTCCTGCCCGACAAGGCCATCGACCTGATCGACGAGGCCGGCGCCCGCCTGCGTCTGTCGATCCTGTCGAGCCCGCCGGAGCTGCGCGAGTTCGACGACAAGATCGCCAAGGTCCGCGAGGACAAAGAGCGCGCCAGCGAGGACCAGGACTTCGAGAAGGCCGCCGCACTGCGCGACGAGGAGAAGTCCCTGCTCGCCGAGCGACTGCGCCTCGAGAAGCAGTGGCGCTCGGGTGACGTCGCCAGCCACGCCGTGGTCGACGAGGGCCTGATCGCCGAGGTGCTCGCGCAGGCCACCGGCATCCCGGTGTTCAAGCTGACCGAAGAGGAGTCCAGCCGACTCGTCTTCATGGAGAAGGCGCTGCACCAGCGCGTCATCGGCCAGGACGAGGCGATCGCGGCGCTGTCGCGCACGATCCGTCGTCAGCGCGCGGGTCTCAAGGACCCCAAGCGCCCCTCGGGCTCGTTCATCTTCGCCGGCCCCACGGGCGTCGGAAAGACCGAGCTCGCCAAGGCGCTGGCGGAGTTCCTCTTCGACGACGAGGGCGCGCTGATCTCGCTCGACATGAGCGAGTTCGGCGAGAAGCACACCGTCTCGCGCCTGTTCGGAGCCCCTCCCGGGTTCGTCGGGTTCGAAGAGGGTGGCCAGCTCACCGAGAAGGTGCGGCGCAAGCCGTTCTCGGTCGTGCTCTTCGACGAGATCGAGAAGGCCCACCCGGACATCTTCAACTCGCTGCTGCAGATTCTGGAGGAGGGACGCCTGACCGACGGTCAGGGCCGCGTCATCGACTTCAAGAACACCGTGATCATCATGACGACGAACCTCGGTTCGTCGGCGATCGCGGGCGGCCCTGTGGGCTTCCAGGTCGAGGGGAACGCCCAGACCTCCTACGACCGCATGAAGGGCAAGGTCGACGAGGAGCTCAAGCGCCACTTCAAGCCCGAGTTCCTCAACCGCCTCGACGACATCATCGTCTTCCCGCAGCTGAACAAGGACGAGCTTCGCCAGATCGTCGGCCTGTTCACCAAGCGGCTGGCCGAGCGCCTGCTCGACCGCGACATGACGGTGGAGCTGTCGCCCGAGGCGACCGACCGCCTCATCGAGATCGGGTTCGACCCGACCCTCGGAGCCCGGCCGCTGCGCCGCGCCATGCAGCGTGAGATCGAGGACCAGCTCAGCGAGCGCATCCTGCACGG
>NZ_JANJFJ010000531.1:0-2361 GCF_024626565.1 Microbacterium sp. zg.Y909 | reverse complement strand
GTCGTGCGGTCGCTGCCCGCCGGCATCCGCATGCAGGTGACGCAGGTCGCGGCCTCGACGCCGAACGACGTCACGCTCACCCTCGGGGCGACCGGCACCGAGATCGTGTGGGGAGGCGCCGACCAGTCGGCCATGAAGGCGCTTGCGCTCGAGACCATCATGCGGTCGCGGCCGCCCGAGACGGTGGCCGCCTACGACGTGTCCTCGCCCGACGCCATCGTGCTGCGCTGACCCGCCACGACCGGTTCTGAATTCGCATCCGGCGACACGCCCACGACGCTGCACGGCGCGGCCCGTCCGCACCCTAGCTTCGGAGTCAGCGGGAATTGCATACCCAGCATTTCTTTAAACCTCTACATGAGGTTGAAGGTTTAGGGTTCGGGACGATACGGAGGCCGGCGCATGAGCCAGAACCAGAACTACCTCGCGGTTATCAAGGTCGTGGGTGTGGGAGGCGGCGGCGTGAACGCCGTCAACCGCATGATCGATCTCGGCCTGCGGGGCGTGGAGTTCATTGCGGTGAACACCGACGCTCAGGCGCTGCTGATGAGCGACGCCGACGTCAAGCTGGACGTCGGGCGCGAGCTCACCCGAGGACTCGGCGCAGGTGCCGATCCCGAGGTCGGCCGTCGCGCCGCTGAGGACCACGCGGAGGAGATCGAAGAGGCGCTCACCGGCGCCGACATGGTCTTCGTGACCGCGGGCGAGGGTGGCGGCACGGGCACGGGCGGCGCCCCGGTCGTGGCGCGCATCGCGAAGTCGATCGGCGCCCTGACCATCGGTGTCGTGACCAAGCCGTTCTCCTTCGAGGGCCGCCGTCGCCAGAGCCAGGCAGAGCTGGGCGTGTCGAAGCTGAAGGAAGAGGTCGACACCCTCATCGTGGTGCCGAACGACCGTCTGCTGGAGATCAGCGACCGCGGCATCTCGATGATCGAGGCCTTCGCCACCGCCGACCAGGTGCTGCTCGCCGGCGTGCAGGGCATCACCGACCTCATCACGACGCCGGGCCTCATCAACCTCGACTTCGCCGACGTCAAGTCGGTCATGCAGGGGGCGGGATCCGCCCTCATGGGCATCGGCTCCGCACGCGGCGCCGACCGTGCCATCAAGGCCGCAGAGCTCGCGGTCGAGTCCCCGCTGCTGGAGGCGTCGATCGAAGGCGCCCACGGCGTGCTGCTGTCGATCCAGGGCGGCTCGAACCTCGGCATCTTCGAGATCAACGACGCCGCCCAACTCGTCAAGGAAGCGGCCCACCCCGAGGCGAACATCATCTTCGGAACGGTGATCGACGACACCCTCGGCGACGAGGTGCGCGTGACGGTCATCGCGGCCGGCTTCGACGGCGGCGAACCCGCTCTGCGGCTGGACCCGGTGACCCAGCGGGCCACGTCCGCTCCCGTGCTGCCGACGGTTCCGGCGGCGGAAGCCGCCCGCGAGGTGCCTGCTCAGCCCGAGACCCCGCGGGAGCGGGAACGCGAGCGGGAGCATGTGACCGTCAGTGCGCCGGCTTCGACCGACTCTTACGAGTCGGCATTCGGGGACGACGACCTGGACATCCCCGACTTCCTGAAGTAACCGTGGATCTCGAGGCGCGGCTCGCCGACGTCGACGCGCGCATCGTGGATGCCGCTCGGTCGGCGGGCCGTGACCCGGGCGAGATCACACGCGTCGTGGTGACGAAGTTCCACCCCGCGTCGCTCGTCCGGGAGCTGTACGACCTGGGCGTTCGCGACGTCGGCGAGAACCGCCAGCAGGAGCTGACCGCGAAGCGGGCGGAGCTTGCCGACCTCGCGGACCTGCGGTGGCATTTCGTCGGCCAGGCGCAGACCAACAAGGCCCGGGCCATCCGCGAGGCGGCCGCCGTCGTGCATTCGGTCGACCGCGCGCGGCTGGCAGATGCTCTCGAAGCGGCGGGGCAGTCCGTCGAAGGCATCCTCGACGTGCTGCTGCAGGTCAACCTCACCGACGACGCGGGGCGGGGCGGCGCATCGCCGGACGACGTCGCCGGTCTCGCGGAGCACATCGTCGGCACGTGCCCGACGTTGCGGGTGCGCGGGGTCATGGGTGTCGCGCCGCTGGATGAATCGGCGGCGGATGCCTTCGCCCGCCTCGCTGCGGCACGCGATCAGGTGCGCGCGGTCGTGCCCGACGCGGGGTGGATGTCAGCCGGAATGACCGGCGATTTTTCCGAGGCGATTGCCGCAGGTGCGACACACCTGCGGATCGGCTCGGCAATCACGGGCCCGAGGCCCGTGCACGGATAGCCTCGGAACACACGAGCGAACCACGGAGGATTGCGATGTCGAACCCCCTCAAGAAGACCATGGTGTACCTGGGTCTGGCCGACGAGGAAGAGGTCTA
>NZ_JANJFJ010000530.1:0-2374 GCF_024626565.1 Microbacterium sp. zg.Y909 | reverse complement strand
CACGCCTGGGCGTGCGTTTCGCCGGCGTGGCGCAGACTCCCGATGGCGTGACGGTTCGGCTCGAGGACGGCAGCGAGCTCGAGGCGGACTACCTGCTGGTGGCCGTGGGCCGCGGCCCGGTCACGGACGGACTGGGGCTCGAGGATGCCGGCGTCGCGCTTGACCGCGGGTTCGTTGTGGTCGACGAGCAGCTGCGCACGGGTGTTCCCGGAATCTGGGCTGTCGGCGACATCGTCGCGGGCCTGCAGCTGGCGCACCGCAGCTTCCAACAGGGCATCGCGGTCGCCGAGCGCATCGCCGGACTCAGCCCCGTGATCGTCCCCGACTCCCAGGTTCCTCGGGTCAGTTACAGCAGCCCCGAGGTGGCATCCGTCGGTCTCAGCGAAGCCGCCGCGCGCGAGGCGCACGGCGACGCGGTGGTGACCTACGAGTACAACCTCGCCGGCAACGCCCGCAGCGAGATCCTCGGGACGGCCGGCATCGTGAAGGTCGTGCGCCTGGCTGACGGACCGGTGATCGGCGTGCACCTGGTCGGCGACCGCGTCGGGGAACTCATCACCGAAGGACAGCTCGCGGTGGGATGGGAAGCCCACCCCGAGGACATCGCGCCGTTCATTCACGCGCATCCCACTCAGAGCGAGGCGCTCGGCGAGGCCTTCCTGGCCCTCGCGGGCAAGCCGCTGCACGCACGCTGACGCGCCAAAGCGCCCAGGCAACTAAGCTGGTCGAGAATTCGCCATCAGAAGGAGACAAAGCTCATGAGCACTTCCGTGGTCCTCCCCGCGCTCGGCGAGAGCGTCACCGAGGGAACGGTCACCCGCTGGCTCAAGCAAGTCGGGGACACGGTAGAGGCGGACGAGGGTCTGCTGGAAATCTCCACCGACAAGGTCGACACCGAAATCCCCTCGCCGGTCAGCGGCGTCATCGAAGAGATCCTCGTGCAGGAGGACGACACCGTCGAGGTCGGCGCGGTGCTGGCGAAGATCGGTGACGGTTCCGGTGCTTCGGCACCCGCCGCCGAGGCGCCCGCCGCAGAGACCCCCGCCGCCGAGGCCACCGCGCCCGCCGCGGCCCCCGCGGCCGAGCAGCCGGCGCCCGCCGAGCAGCCCGCCCCGGCTGAGCAGCCCGCCCCCGCGGCAGACACCGACACCTCCGACGCGAAGGACGTGCTTCTTCCCGAACTCGGCGAGAGCGTCACCGAGGGCACCGTCACCCGCTGGCTGAAGCAGGTCGGCGACGAAATCGCCGTCGACGAGCCGCTGATGGAGATCTCGACCGACAAGGTCGACACCGAGATCCCGTCGCCGTACGCCGGCACCCTCCTCGAGATCCTGGTTCAGGAGGATGAGACCGTCGAGGTCGGTTCCGCCCTGGCCCGCATCGGCTCCGGTGCGCCCGCCGCGGCGCCGGCGCAGCAGGACTCGGCGCCCGCCGCAGAGGCTGCGCAGGAGGCTCCGGCCCAGGCGCCCGAGGCTTCCGAGGCTCCCGAGGCTCCCGCCCAGCAGGCTCCTGCCGCCGAGGCTCCCGCCCAGCAGGCTCCTGCTCCGCAGGCAGCTCCCGCCGAGGCTGCCCCGGCTCAGCAGCCGGCTCAGGCGACCTCGCCTTCGCTCTCGGTCGCGGCCGACGACGACTCGCTCACGTACGTGACCCCGCTCGTGCGTCGCCTGGCGCAGCAGCAGGGCGTGGATCTGTCCACGGTCAAGGGCACCGGCGTGGGTGGCCGCATCCGCAAGGAAGACGTGCTCGCCGCCGCCGAGGCTGCAGCCAAGCCGGCCGAGTCCGCTCCCGCTGCAGAGGCGGCGCCCGCCGCTCCTGCGGCTCCGGCGCTGGAAGTGTCGCCGCTGCGTGGTACGACCCAGCCGATGTCGCGCCTGCGCAAGGTGCTCGCCGAGCGTGCCGTCGCGTCGATGCAGCAGACGGCGCAGCTGACGACGGTCGTCGAGGTCGACGTCACCAAGCTGGCGAACTACCGCGACAAGATGAAGGGCACGTTCCAGGAGAAGACCGGCGACAAGCTGTCGTTCCTGCCGTTCTTCGCACTGGCCGCGGCCGAGGCGCTCAAGGCGTTCCCCGTGATCAACTCCACGGTGGACGGCGACAAGATCGTCTACCCCGCCAGCGAGAACCTGTCGATCGCTGTGGACACTGAGCGAGGACTCCTCACCCCGGTTCTCCGTGACGCCGGTGACAAGACCATCGCCCAGATCGCCCACGAGATCGCCGACCTCGCGTCTCGCACCCGCAACAACAAGCTGAAGCCCGACGAGCTGGCCGGCGGCACGTTCACGCTGACCAACACCGGATCGCGCGGCGCGCTGTTCGACACCCCGGTGGTGTTCCTTCCGCAGACGGCGATCCTGGGTACCGGCATCGT
>NZ_JANJFJ010000529.1:0-2381 GCF_024626565.1 Microbacterium sp. zg.Y909 | reverse complement strand
TCGCGCTGGGCGTCGTCCTTCCAGCTGTCTGCGGTCATCCCGCCACCACCTCCGTGCCGATTCCCTGCTCCGTGAAGATCTCCACCAGCAGCGAGTGCGGCTGGCGTCCGTCGATGATCGCAGCGGTGTCGACGCCACCGTCCACGGCGTCGAGGCACGCCTGCATCTTCGGAATCATCCCCGACTCCAAAGTGGGCAGCATGGCGCGCAGGTCGGTCGCCGTCAGGTGCGACACCAGCGAGCTGCGGTCTGGCCAGTCGGCGTAGAGGCCGGGTACGTCGGTGAGGATGATGAGCTTCGTCGCCCCGAGCGCAACGGCGAGGGATGCCGCAGCGGCGTCGGCGTTGACGTTGAGCGACTGCCCGGGGTTGTCGAGGTCGGGCGCGATGCTCGAGACCACCGGGATGCGCCCGGCGGCGAGCTGATCGAGCACCGGCTGCGGATCGACCGCGACGACGTCGCCGACATTGCCGAGGTCGTGCTCGACTCCGTCGACGTGCACGCCACGGCGGCGTCCGCCGAACAGGCCCGCGTCTTCGCCGGACAGTCCGCTCGCGAACGGGCCGTGCGTGTTGATGCGGCTGACCAGCTGGGGGTTGATCTGCCCGGTGAGCACCATGCGCACCACCGAGATCGCCTCGGCGGAGGTGACGCGATACCCGCCCTTGAACTCGCTCGGAATCGACAGCCGGTCGAGCATCTTGGAGATCTGCGGCCCGCCGCCGTGCACGACGACCGGCTTGACCCCGACGAAGCGCAGGTAGGCGATGTCTTCGGCGAAGGCATCCTGCAGCTCGTCGGAGATCATGGCGTTGCCGCCGAACTTGATGACGATGATCTGGTCGCTGAAGCGCTTGAGCCAGGGCAGCGACTCGATCAGCACGCCGGCTTTGACCGCGGCCTCTTCGGGGGTGGTCTGCTGGATGTCGGTCATGAGGAGTACGCGCTGTTCTCGTGGACGTAGTCGTGCGTGAGGTCGTTGGTGAGGATCGTCGCCACGGCGTCGCCGACCTTGAGGTCGATGTGCACGTGGGTCGCGCGGGGGGTGAGGTCGACCTCCTCGCGCGGGCGGTCGGGGCCGCCGGCGGTGCAGACGCGCACGCCGTTCATCCAGACGTCGACGTCATAGGGGTCGAAGGCGGCATCCGTCGTGCCGATGGCGGCCAGCACCCGCCCCCAGTTGGGGTCGTTGCCGAAGATCGCGGCCTTGAAGAGGTTGTTGCGGGCGACCGAGCGGCCGACCGTCACGGCGTCGTCCTCGGTGGCGGCACCGGTGACCTGGATGGTGATGTCGTGGCTCGCGCCCTCGGCATCGCCCTGCAGCTGGCGTGCGAGGTCGCTGCACACCGCGGCGAGCGCGGCGCGGAAGGCATGCGGGTCGGGGACGACGTCGCTGGCGCCGCTGGCGAGCAGCGTCACCTGGTCGTTGGTCGACATGCAGCCGTCGGAGTCGAGCCGGTCGAAGCTCACGCGGGTGGCGGCGCGCAGGTGGGCGTCGGCCTCGGCCGCGTCGATGACCGCGTCGGTCGTGATGACGACGAGCATGGTGGCAAGTCCCGGCGCCAGCATGCCGGCGCCCTTGGCCATGCCCCCGATCGTCCAGCCTTCGCCTCGGAAGACGCTCTGCTTGGAACGGGAGTCCGTGGTCATGATGGCGTGCGCCGCGTCGTCGCCACCGTCGGGACTGAGCGCTGCGATGCCCTTCTCGACCCCGTCGAGCACCTTGGCACGGAAGACCTCGTCGCCGGTGCCGATGAGTCCCGTGGAGCAGACGATGACGTCGCCGGGGCTCACGCCCAGCAGCTCGGCGGTCTTCTCGGCGGTCTGGTGCGTGGTCTGGAAGCCGAACGACCCGGTGAAGCAGTTGGCGCCGCCGGAGTTGAGCACGACTGCCTCGACCACGCCGTCGGCGATGGCCTGCTGCGACCAGATGATGGGGTTCGCCTTGGCGCGGTTGCTGGTGAAGACCGCCGCGCCGACCTTGAGCGGGCCGCGGTTGACGACGATCGCGACGTCCTTGTTACCGGTCGACTTCAGGGCGACGGCGACGCCGGCCGCGTCGAATCCTCGTGCTGCCGTGACGCTCACGGTGCCACTCCGTTCACGCTCAGGCCCGTGGCCTCGGGAAGGCCGAGGGCGATGTTCATCGACTGGATCGCGGCACCCGCGGTGCCCTTGGCCAGGTTGTCGAGCGCGGCCACGACCACCACGCGGTTCGCTGCGCGGTCGATCGCGAGGCCGAGGAGCGCGGTGTTGGCGCCCACGACGTCGGCGGTGCGCGGGAAGTGCCCCTCGGGCAGCAGCTGCACGAACAGCTCGTCGCCGTACGCCTGCTCCCATGCGCCGCGGATGTCGGCATCCGTCGCCCCCGGTGCGATGGG
>NZ_JANJFJ010000528.1:0-2383 GCF_024626565.1 Microbacterium sp. zg.Y909 | reverse complement strand
CTGCCGGCGTCGTGGGCAACTTCCTCTGCGTCGCGGTGCTGGTGCTGCTGAGCTCCGGTGCGCGCACGGCCGTCGTCACCCGGCGCCGCGAGAGCGTGCGGGCGCGCGAAGCGGTGGCGATCGGCGGTGGAGCGCCGGTGCAGGATCTCGCCTCCGAGACCCCGGACGTCGAGACGACCGAGGGCCTCGGCGGCAACCCGACCCGCCGCGCGAAGTTCCTGCGCGCCCTGGACCGCTACGGGGTCCCCGGGGTCAGCCTGCTGGGCCCGCTGCTGCTGCCGACGCACTTCACCGCCACCATGCTCGCCGCGGTCGGTGTCGGCAAGGTGCGCATCCTCGCGTGGCAGGCCGTCGCGATCGTCGGCTGGTCGACGATCATCGCCCTGCTCGTCACCGGCGTCATCTCGGCGGTGAGCTGACACGGGAAGGCTCAGCCCGGCATCCGCCAGCCATACCGTCGGCGGAGCTCAGCGGCCACGCGCGTGAAGGCAGGGCGGTCCAGCGCCGCACCTTCGCGCCGCAGGCCGGCGTCGTGCACGCTGTAGAGCTGGTCCAGATCGGCCCACGACGGGCGACGCCGGCTGTCCCACTCCCCCGTCCCGATCGGCATCAGGTTGCCGTCGCCCTCTCGAGGGCTGCTGGTCAGCTTGAGCGCATATACCCGGTCCACGCTCTGGCGCCCGATGACGAGAACGGGACGGTCCTTGCCGCGGCCGTCCCGTTCGGCATAGGGCACCCAGGTCCAGACGACCTCGCCGCCGTCGGGACGGCCGTCGCGGTCGGGCGAGTACGCGAGGCGCAAGGCGCCTGCCGCGGGCGGGGTGATCTCCACCGTCGCCGTCGATCCGCCGCGTCCCGGGGAGTCGGAGAGGCGCACGGGCGGTGCCGCGGTCTTGGGCCGATGGAACAGCGACAGCAGACGCCTGAGCGGAGAGCGGGTAGCCACCGCGCCACCCTATCCCCGGGCACGCAGAAGGGGCGCCGCGGTGGATGCCGCGACGCCCCTTCGTGCCGTCCCCAGGTCAGTCGACGAGGGCGTAGCCCTCTTCGCCGTGCACGACCGTGTCGACACCGGCGATCTCGTCCTCGTTCTTGATGCGGAATCCGAGGGTCTTCTGAATCGCGAAGCCGAGGATGCCGGCGACGACGAAGGAGTAGACCATGACACCCAGCGCCGCGATCACCTGGATGATCAGCTGCTCTGCGTTGCCGCCGACGAACAGGCCGGTCTCGGTGGCGAAGAAGCCGAGGTAGATCGTGCCGATGAGGCCACCGACGAGGTGGATGCCGACGACGTCGAGCGAGTCGTCGAAGCCGAGCTTCCACTTGAGCTCGATCGCCAAGGCGCAGGCGGCACCGGAGATGACGCCGAGCAGCAGAGCCCAGCCGGGAGTGAGGTTGGCGCAGGCCGGGGTGATGGCGACCAGACCCGCGACGGCACCGGAGGCGGCGCCGATCGAGGTGGCCTTGCCGTCCTTGAGCTTCTCGACGATCACCCAGCCGAGCACGGCTGCGGCGGTGGCGCCGAGCGTGTTGAGGCCGATGAGACCGACACCGCCCATGTCCTCAGAGAGCCACTCCGCGCCGGCGTTGAAGCCGAACCAGCCGAACCACAGGATGGCCGCGCCGAGCATCACCAGCGGCACGTTGTGCGGCTTGTGGATGCCCTTCTGGAATCCGATGCGCTTGCCGAGCACCAGGGCGAGGGCGAGGGCCGCCGCACCGGCGTTGATGTGCACCGCGGTGCCACCGGCGTAGTCGATGACCTCCGTGCCGAAGCCCATGCTCGAGCCGAGGTTGAAGATCCAGCCGCCGCCCCAGACCCATGCGGCCACCGGGAAGTAGACGATGGTCGCGAACAGCCCGGCGAACAGCATCCACGAGCCGAACTTCGCGCGGTCGGCGATGGCACCGGAGATGAGCGCGACGGTGATGATGGCGAAGGTAGCCCCGAACGCGACGCCGATGAGCGAGGTGTTCGCGTCCTCGCCGGTGGCGAGCCCGCTGAGGGCGAAGTCGCTGAACGGGTTGCCCGCGAACTCCCACGGGCTGCCGACTGCGCTCATGTTGTAGCCGTAGAGAATCCACAGCACGCTGATGAGTCCGAGCGCTCCGAAGCTCATCATCATCATGCTGACGACACTCTTGGCCTTGACCAGACCGCCGTAGAAGAAGGCGACACCGGGCGTCATGAATAGCACGAGCGCGGTGGCCATGATCCCCCAGGCGATGTTGCCGGGTGCGTCCATAGGTGGTACCTCACATTGATCGGTGACAGGGGTCACGTCGCGGTGAGTACGGGTTTCCGCGGCGTGCACGCCCAGTCTCGCGAGGCGCCGTTTCTGCCAGCGTGCAGGTCGTGTTTCGCGTTGGTTACGCGGTG
>NZ_JANJFJ010000064.1:0-891 GCF_024626565.1 Microbacterium sp. zg.Y909 | reverse complement strand
GCCGACCGCGTCGCCGCCCTGGGCGCCACGCCCGTGATCTACGGCGAAGGGGTGGCCGACCGCGTGCGGGCCGTCGCCGGCGACGGCGTCACCGCGATCCTCGACTGCGCGGGCACCGACGAAGCGCTGGACGCCTCGTTCGAGCTGCTCGACGACCGCACCCGCATCGCGACCATCGTTCGGGGGCCGGATGCCGAACGCCTCGGCATCCGCGCTTTCTCCGGCGGGGCCCCGTGGCCCCTCACCGCCCAGCAGCAGGCGTGGCGTGCCGAGGCGGTGCCGGTCGCCCTGGCGCTGATGGCCGCCGGCGCCTTCCAGGTGGAGCTCGGCCCGACCCTGCCGCTGACCGAGGCCGCCGAGGCCCACCGTCTGGTGGCCGACGGCGTGGACGGCAAGATCACGCTGGTCCCCTGACCCACAAACGCGTCCGTCACACGCCGCCGGATGCCGCAACAAAGCGACACACGACCGAAGCCCTCCGCGGGCCGGCGCGATGATGGGGGCCATGCCCGACGCTCCGTGTCCCTCGTTCGCGACCGCCCAGGTGCAGGCCGGATACGACCCCGCCGCGGTGCAGTACGCGTCGGTGCCGCCGATCTACCAGTCCAACGCATACCGGTTCGGCTCACTCGCCGAGGCTCGGGACCTCTTCGCTCTCCGCCGCGAGGGCAACGTCTACAGCCGCACCGGAAACCCCACCGCCACGGTGCTCGAGCAGCGGGTCGCGACCCTCGAAGGCGGCGTGGGCGCGGTGTCGGTGGCATCCGGGCAGGCCGCCGTCGCGCTCGCGCTGCTGACGCTCGCACGCCAGGGCGAGCACATCGTCGCGGCCCACCAGCTGTACGGCGGCACGATCTACCTGCTCGCCGATACGTTCGCCGACTGGGGCAT
>NZ_JANJFJ010000063.1:0-15735 GCF_024626565.1 Microbacterium sp. zg.Y909 | reverse complement strand
GGTCACGTTCGTCGATCAGGACGACCCCGCCGCGTGGCGGGCGGCCGTGCGCCCCACCACGCGGGCATTCTTCGCTGAAACGGTCGCCAATCCCCTCGCCCAGGTACTCGATGTCCGCCTCGTCGCCGACATCGCCCACGACGCCGGCGTGCCGCTGATCATCGACAACACCGTCGCCACCCCGTACCTGCAGCGCCCGAAGCAGCACGGCGCCGACATCGTCGTGCACTCGGCGACGAAGTTCATCGGTGGGCACGGTGCGGCCCTCGGCGGCCTCGTCGTCGACCTCGGCACCTTCGACTTCACGGCGGATGCCGCGCGCTGGCCTCAGCTGAACACGCCCCTGGCCCGCGTCCCTGGTGCGGCTCTCACCGAGCAGTTCGGTCCTAAGGCCTACCTCACGCTGCTGCGCACGAAGTACTCGCAGGACCTCGGCCCGTCGCTGTCGGCCTTCAACGCGTTCCAGTTGCTGCAGGGGCTCGAGAGCCTCGATCTGCGCATGGCGAGGCACAGCGCCACGGCGCAGACGGTCGCCGAGACGCTCGACACGCACCCGGCGGTCGCCCGCGTGCACCACCCCGGCCTGGCCTCCAGCCCGTGGCACGACGCTGCGACGCGGTACCTGCCGCGGGGCGCCGCATCCGTCTTCTCGTTCGAGCTGCACCCCGGCGCGGATGCCGACGACGACTTCACCCGCGCCGCCGCGCTCATCGACCGGCTGCATGTCGCGCAGCTCGTCGCCAACATCGGCGACGCACGCACGCTTGTCGCCCACCCGGCGTCGATGACGCACAGTCATCTGAGCCCCGCGCAGTTGGCGGCGGGCGGCATCACCTCGGCGACGATCCGGCTGTCCATCGGCTTGGAGGACCCCGCCGATATCGTCGCCGACCTCACCGACGCCCTCGACGCCCTGTCCCCCGGTCGTTGAGCGAGCGCCCCACCGGTCGTTGAGCGAGCGAAGCGAGACGCAACGCGAACAACGGAGCGCGGCTCCCCCGAAAGGGAACCGCGCTCCGTCACCGCGTCGGTCAGTTGCCCGAGCGCCGCTTGTTGTAGACGTCGAAGGCGACGGCCAGCAGAAGCACGAGACCCTTCACGGCCTGCTGCCACTCGATGCCGATGCCCATGATCGACATGCCGTTGTTGAGCACGCCGATGATGAGACCACCGATGATGGCGCCGCCGATGGTTCCGACGCCGCCCTGCACGGCCGCGCCGCCGATGAAGGCGGCCGAGATCGCCTCGAGCTCGAAGCCGTCACCGGCCTTGGGCCCGGCGAGGTTCAGTCGCGCCGTGAAGATGAGGCCGGCCAGCGCCGCGAGGAAGCCCATGTTGACGAACAGCCAGAAGTCCACGCGCCGGGTCTTGATGCCCGACAGCTCCGCGGCGTGACGGTTGCCGCCGATGGCGTAGATGTGGCGCCCGAACACGGTGCGGTTCATCACGACGCCGTAGACCATGACGAGCACGGCCAGCACGATGAGGGTGACCGGCACACCCTTGTACGACGCGAGCGCCCAGGTGAAGAAGCCGATGACGAGCGCGACGGCCGCGAGCTTGACGACCACCCAGACGAGCGGCTCGACCTCTTGGCCGTACTTTGCCCGGCCGGCGCGGGTGCGCAGCTGCTGCACGACGAGCGCGACGATCGCGACGGCGCCGATGACGAGGGTGAACAGGTCCGGATCGCTCTCGCCGAAGATGCCGGAGAGGAACCCGTTGCCCATCGCCCGGTATTCGGTGGGGAACGAGCCGATGTTCGCGTTGCCGAGCACCACCAGCGCGAGCCCGCGGAAGATGAGCATGCCCGCGAGGGTGACGATGAACGCCGGGATGCCGACGTAGGCGATCCAGAAGCCCTGCCAGGCCCCCACCAGCGCGCCGATCAGCAGCGACAGCACGATCGCGAGCCACCAGGGGTACTCCATCTTCACCGCCAGCACACCCGACACCGCGCCGATGAAAGCGGCGACCGAGCCCACCGACAGATCGATGTGGCCCGCGATGATGACCATCACCATGCCGATCGCGAGCACCAGGATGTACCCGTTCTGCACGACCAGGTTGGACAGGTTCTGCGGGCGCAGCAGGATGCCGTCGGTGAGGATCGTGAACAGCACCACCACCGCGATCAGCGCGATGAAGATGCCGTTCTTGCCGAGATCGGCGAGAACGGTGGACAGCCACCGGGTGAAGGGGTTGTCGGCGGGCTGGACGAGAGCACCGGCCGCCTGCGACTCGCTGGGGGCGGACGGGGTCTGCGTGGAATTGGACATGATCGTGTCTCCTGCGTCGCCCGTCAGCGGGGCTTTTCCATGGTCATGAGCTTGAGGACGGATTCGGGGGTGGCGTCAGCGACGGGGAGCTCGCCGGTGATGCGGCCTTCGGACAGTGCGTACACGCGATCGGTGATGCCCAGCAGCTCCGGCAGCTCGGAGGAGATGACGATGATCCCCTTACCGGCCGCGGCGAGCTTGTTGATGATCGTGTAGATCTCGTACTTCGCGCCGACGTCGATGCCTCGGGTGGGCTCGTCGAGGATCAGCACGTCGGGATCGGAGTAGATCCACTTCGACAGCACGACCTTCTGCTGGTTGCCGCCGGAGAGCTTGCCTGTCTTGGCCAGCACGCTCGGAGCCTTGATGTTCATGCTGCCCCGGTACTCGTTGGCGACCTTGAACTCCTCGTTGTCGTTGACGAGTCCGGCCTTCTTGAGCTTGTGCAGCGAAGCCATCGAGATGTTGCGCTTGATGTCCTCGATGAGGTTGAGTCCGTAGGTCTTGCGATCCTCGGTGGCATAGGCTATGCCGGCCTCGATCGCCTCGGCCACGCTGCGAGTCTTCACCTGCTTGCCGCGCATGTAGACCCGTCCAGAGATGCGGGAGCCGTAGCTCTGGCCGAACAGGCTCATCGCGAACTCGGTGCGCCCTGCACCCATGAGCCCGGCGATGCCGACGATCTCTCCTGCCCGCACCGTGATCGAGACGTTGTCGACCATGACCCGGGTGGGGTCTTGCGGGTGGTGTGCGGTCCACTCCTCCACGCGCAGCAGTTCCTCACCGATCTGCGGCTCGTGGTCGGGGTAGCGGTGCTCGAGGTCGCGGCCCACCATGTCCTTGATGATGCGGTCCTCGGTGACCTCGGCCTTGGCGATCGTCTCGATCGTCTTGCCGTCGCGGATCACGGTGACCGAGTCGGCGACCTTTTTGATCTCGTTGAGCTTGTGGCTGATGATGATCGACGTGATCCCCTCGTCCTTGAGGCTGAGGATCAGATCGAGAAGGTGGTCGGAGTCCGCGTCGTTGAGCGCCGCGGTCGGCTCATCGAGGATGAGCAGCTTGACCTTCTTCGACAGCGCCTTGGCGATTTCGACGAGCTGCTGCTTGCCCACCCCGATTTGGCGGATCTTCGTCGTCGGGTTGTCGCGCAGCCCTACGCGCTTGAGCAGGGCCGCTGCTTCGAAGTTGGTCTTGTTCCAGTCGATGAGGCCCCCGGCGGTGCGCTCGTTGCCGAGGAAGATGTTCTCGGCGATCGACAGGTGCGGGCTGAGCGCCAGCTCCTGGTGGATGATGACGATGCCCTTGGCCTCGCTGTCGCGCAGGCTCTTGAACGACACCTCTTCGCCCTCGAACACGATGTCGCCGTCATATGTGCCGTGCGGGTAGACCCCCGAGAGCACCTTCATGAGCGTTGACTTGCCGGCGCCGTTCTCGCCGCAGATGGCGTGCACCTCGCCGCGCTCGACCGCCAGCGTGACGTGGGAGAGCGCCTTCACACCGGGAAAGGTCTTGGTGATGTCGCGCATCTCCAGGATGTTGTCAGTCACTGTGCCCGCTTCCTCGGGGGTGGGTGGGGAGGGATTCCGGCCGGTGGCGGCGGCGGGCACGGATGCCGCCACCGCCACCGGCGCGGGTGTTACAGGCCGAGTTCCTCGGCGGTCCAGTAGCCGGTGTCGACCAGCGACGACTCGACGTTCTCCGCGACGACGGGCACCGGTCCCAGCAGGTACGAGGGAACGACCTTGACGCCGTTCTCGTACGTCTCGGTGTCGTTGACCTCGGGCTCCTCGTCGTTCAGCAGCGCGACGGCCATCGCCGCGGCCACCTTGGCGAGCTCGCGGGTGTCCTTGAAGATGGTCGCGTACTGCTCACCCGAGAGGATCGCCTTCACCGAGTCGACCTCGGCGTCCTGGCCGGAGATGATCGGCCACTCGTCGCCGGTGCTGTACCCGGCGTCGGTGAGGGCCGAGATGATGCCGCGCGAGATGCCGTCGTAGGGCGAGAGCACCGCGTCGACCTGCGTGCCATCGGAGTAGTCGGCCGTGAGGATGTTCTCCATGCGACTCTGGGCGGTCTCGCCGTCCCAGCGCAGGGTGGCTGCCTGCTCGATGTCGGTCTGGCCGGACTGCACGACCAGCGTGCCGTCCTCGATCAGCGGCTCGAGCTGGTCCATCGCGCCGTCCCAGAAGAATTTGGCGTTGTTGTCGTCGAGCGAACCGGCGAACAGCTCGATGTTGAACGGACCGGCGGGAGCGTCGGCGAGCGGCTCACCCTCGAGGTCGGTCAGGCCCAGGCCGTTGAGCACCGAGCGGGCCTGCTGCTGTCCGACGAGGAAGTTGTCGAACGTGGCGTAGTAGTCCACGTTCTCGGTGTCGCGGATGAGGCGGTCGTAGGCGATGACCGGGATGTCGGCGTCGGCGGCATCCTGCAGCACCTCCGACAGCGTCGTGCCGTCGATCGAGGCGACGATCAGCGCCTCGGCGCCCTTGGTGATCATGTTCTCGATCTGCGAGACCTGCGTGGGGATGTCGTCTTCGGCGTACTGCAGGTCGACGGTGTATCCCTCGGCCTCGAGAGCCTCCTTGACGGCGTTGCCGTCCTGGATCCAGCGTTCGGAGCTCTTGGTGGGCATTGCGACGCCGATCAGGCCGCCGTCGCCCTCGCCCTCAGAACCGCCGCCGTCGCCGCTTCCGGAGCATCCCGAGAGCACGAGGGCGCCGGCGGCCAGGGTGGCCGTGGCGAGGAAGAACTTCTTCGTCTTCACTGTGTTTCCTTTCCTTCTGACTGCACTGTCTTGGTGTTCAGATGTCGTGACCGCTGCCCCGGGTGAGGGCTACCGGCGGTCGTCGGTGGTCTGTCCGTAGACGTTCTGGTACCGGTCGTAGAGCCGGTCGATGGCATCCTGCGCAATCGGGATGAGCTCCCCGCCCTGCCGGGCCAGATGCACGGTGCGGGCGACGTCTTCCACCATCACCGCCGCCTTGACGGCATCCTTCGCGCTGGAACCGATCGTGAACGGGCCATGGTTCTGCATCAGCACCGCCCGCGACCGATGCCCGGTGAGCGTGTCGACGATCCCACGGCCGATCGAATCGTCGCCGATGATCGCGAACGGCCCCACCGGCACCTCGCCACCGAACTCATCCGCCATCGCCGTGATCACACACGGGATCGCCTCGCCCCGCGCCGCCCACGCCGTCGCGTACGGCGAATGCGTGTGCACCACCCCGCCCACCTGCGGCATGTTCCGGTACACATACGCATGCGCCGCGGTGTCACTCGACGGGGCCCGTTCGCTGCCCGGCGTGCCCGGGACGACGTTGCCGTCCAGGTCGCACAGGATCATGTTCTCCGGCGCCAGGGCGTCATACGACACCCCCGACGGCTTGATCACGAACAGGTCAGCGCCCGGCACCCGACCCGACACGTTGCCGCCGGTCCACACGACCAGGCCATACCGCACCAGCTCGGCGTGCAGCGCCGCGACCTCGGCGCGCACACGCGCCACGGCGACCTCGGTCTTCACCCCTGTCACGTAGCGGTCCTTCTGCTCGGCGTCACTGCCAGTGCCCACGGTTCGGCTCCCTCGCCCGCATGATGTGAGTGTTCGGATTCCGGCCATGTGACCGTTCACATCGCGGAAACCATAGCAACTCTCAGCGGGTGCGTGTCAAGCCGACGCACGTTTCGGCTTGGTAACGGCCGTCAGCGGGACGGGCGGAACGCGGTCGACGCCCGCACGACCAGCTCGGGCACGATGGCGCTGGCGACGGGCGCTCCGGAGGCGGCACCGCCCAGCAGCAGGTCGACACAGCGCCGACCGAGCTCGGCGAAGTCCTGCCGCACGGTGGTCAGCGGGGGCCAGAAGTGCGCGGCATCCGGAATGTCATCGAAGCCGACGATGCTGATGTCGCCCGGCACGTCGAGTCCCTCGTCACGGATCGCGTGCATGAGCCCGAGGGCCATCTGGTCGTTCGAGGCGAAGATGGCGGTGAAGTCGCGCACCCGCAGCAGCTCCCGCCCAGCGTAGTAACCGAACTCCGCGGTCCAGTCCCCCAGGATGGGCGCCGTCGTCGGGATGTCCGCATCACTCATCTCCTCGAGGAAACCGCGCATGCGGGCCTCGGCCTCGATCCAGTCCTGAGGACCGGCGATGTGGTAGATGTCGCGATGCCCTCGCTCGATCAGGTGCCGGGTCGCCAGCCTCGCGCCGGCGATCTGGTCGACGGACAGCGTGTGGCCGGGGTCGAGATCGGTGGACTGCAGCGTCACGTACGGGATGTCCAGACGCTGGGCGGCGAGAGCCCGGACCACCCGCACCTGCGGCGCTATCACGACCAGACCCTCGATCGACTGCGCCATGAGGTGCGACAGCCCCGCCGGGATGGACTGCGGGTCTGCGGCTTCGATGTTGGCCGTGGAGACCCAGTACCCGCGAGCGCGGGCAGCGGCCTCGATCGCGGCGATGCTCGAGGCGGGTCCGTACTGACTGCTGGATGCGGCCAGGATGCCGATCGTCTGAGAGCGGCTGGTCACCAGCGCCCGCGCCGCGCGATTCGGGCTGTACTGCAGGTCGGCCATGACCGAGAGCACCCGCTCACGCGTCTCGGGCCGGATGCTGGGGTGGTGATTGAGCACCCGTGACACGGTCTGATGCGACACACCGGACAGGCGCGCGACATCGCGGATGCTGGGCCGTCGCCCCATCGCGTCGTCGGTCATGCCCGCCCGTCCTCGCCCGTCTTCGCCGCGCATCCGTGTGCACGGTCACATCGGTCCCGCCCATTATGCCCGGCCCGCGTGCCCTCCCCGCCCCGGCCCCGCATCGGGCCCGATGCGCCCACCGAACCCCGGGCCCGCGCGCCGCGGGCGGCGCGCCTAGACTGCCCGCATGTCGGATCTCGGACGCTTCCTGCCGCTGAGCAACCGTCCGCCCGCAGACGAATCCGCCGTCTCGGGAGACCGCCGCGGGCAGATCGCCGACATCGTGACCGCCGCCGCGGGTGTGATCGGTCAGTGCGCCCCCGAGAGGGCACCGTCCCTCGCCTCCGCTTTCCTGGCCACCGCCGGACTCGAAAGGGATGCCGCACCCCGCACCCCACCCGCCGACACCGGGCCCGGCACGACCCCGCCCCCCGCCACCCTCGCGACCGTCGCCGAGCGCGTGCGGGGCGGGCGACGCCGCAGCGGGCGGCACCTCGCTCGCGCGACGCGGGCCTACCTGCTGCTCGCGCGCGACGCGAAGGTCGCACCGCAGCTGAGCGCCGCCGTCACCGGCGCGGTCGCCCTCTCCGCCTCCACGACCGCCCCGTTCGCGCGCCGCGCCGCGATCGCCGGCCACACCGTTCAGGCGGTCGACCATGGCTGGCAGTTCGGACGCGGTCCGCTGCTTGCCGGCAGCGCAGTGCAGATCGTCTCGTTCCTGCTGGGCGTCACCGACGAGCCCCCGCGCCGGTCGGCGGGTGCCGCGCCGGGTACGCTCGAAGAATGACCGGTCTTCGCTGGGGAATCCTTGCCACGGGTGGTATCGCCCACGCCTTCACGAGCGACCTGCGCACTGCGGGCCTCGACGTCGCCGCTGTCGGCTCGCGCAGCGCGGCATCCGCGCAGCGCTTCGCCGACGAGTTCGGCATCGCGCGGGCTCACGGGTCGTACGCCGACCTCGCCGCCGACCCCGACGTGGACATCGTCTACATCGCCACGCCGCATCCCGCCCATGCCGAGAACGCCATCGCCATGCTCGATGCCGGCAAGCACGTGCTCGTGGAGAAGCCGTTCACGCTCACCGCAGCCGAAGCCGCCGCCGTGCGCGACGCCGCGCGCCGCAACGGGCTGCTCGCGATGGAGGCCATGTGGACGCGCTACCTGCCCCACATGGTGCGCATCCGCACGCTCATCGCCGAGGGCGCCGTCGGCGAGGTGCGCACGGTCTTCGCCGACCACACCCAGAAGATCACCGCGGATCCCTCGCATCGCCTCAATGCCCTCGAGCTCGGTGGCGGCGCACTGCTGGACCTCGGCATCTACCCCGTCTCGTTCGTGTGGGATGTGCTGGGCGCACCCACATCCGTGCGCGCCGTCGCACGCCTGGCCGAGACCGGCGCCGACGCCGAGGTGGCCACCGTGATGACCCACGCCGGCGGCGCGGTCTCCAGCACGGTGTCGTCTTCGCGCGCCGCCGGCCCCAACACCGCGCATGTCGTGGGCACCGCGGGGCGCATCGACATCGACCGCACCTGGTACGCCCCGACGACGTTCCGCCTGACCGCCCCCGACGGCACCGTGCGGGAGGAGTTCGTCTCCGACATCGACGGACGCGGCATGCAGTACCAGGCCCTGGCCGCCGAACGCCTCATCGCCGAGGGACGCACCGACAGCGACGAGCTGCCCCTCGACGAGAGCGTCGCGATCATGGGCACCCTCGACGACATCCGCGCGCAGATCGGTGTGCGCTACCCCCAGGAGGCATGAACATGGCTGACCCGCAGCCGGCACGCGTCGCGGTCTACCTCGACTTCGACAACATCGTCATGAGTTGGTACGACCGCGTCCACGGCCGCAACGCCTACTCCCGCGACCGCCAGAAGATCGCGGCCGACATCAACGACCCCGAAGTCGCCGAGCGCCTCGCCGCCGCGACCATCAACGTGGGCGCGATCATCGACTATGCGGCATCCTTCGGCACACTCGTGCTCACCCGCGCCTACGCCGACTGGTCCATGCCGGTCAACGCGGAGTACCGGGCGCAGCTCGTCGCCCGCGCCGTCGACCTCGTGCAGCTCTTCCCTGCGGCCGCTTACGCCAAGAACGGCGCCGACATCCGCCTGGCCGTCGACGCCGTCGAAGACATGTTCCGCCTGCCCGACCTGACCCACGTGGTCATCGTGGGCGGTGACAGCGACTACGTGCCGCTCGCCCAGCGCTGCAAGCGGCTCGGCCGCATCGTGGTGGGCGTGGGCGTGGCGGGATCGACGGCGAAGTCGCTCGCGGCGGCGTGCGACCAGTTCGACTCCTACGACTCCCTTCCCGGCGTGACCCGTCCCGAGACGCCGGAGGAGAAGAAGGATGCCGCGCCGGCGCGTGCCCGCGCGCGCAAGCGCGTCGTCGACCCGTCCACCGAGCTGCTCGAGCGGGCGCTGCGACTGGAGGGCGTGCGCACCGACGACGAGTGGGTCAACGCCTCGGCAGTCAAGGACCTCATGCGCCGCATGGACCCGTCCTTCAATGAGAAGGAGCTCGGCCACAAGACGTTCACCGACTTCCTGCGCGACCACCCCAAGGTCGTCGACCTGCGCGAAGAGGGCAACACCCGGCAGGTGCGCTTCCACGCCGACGCACGCTGACGCAGACGCCCGCGCTACTGGGCTTCCGAGCGCGCGGGTGCTACCGACGCGCAGGCGACGTCGACCACAGCGCCCACGCCACGAGCAGCGGCTGGAAGAACAGCCGCGCCAGGCGCTTCGCGTCGCTGTCGAGTCCGAAGCCGTCGCGATGCTCGGTGTACTGGGCGATGTTCCCGGGGAACACCGCTGTGAAGAACGCCGCCAGCGCGACCCCGATGCGACGCCGCTCCTTCGGCAGCGCGATGAGCGCCACCCCGAAAGCCGCTTCGACCACCCCGGATGCCATGACCACGCCGTCCTTGTCGATCGGCACGACCCGCGTGGTCCAATCCGGCACCTGCGCCTGGAATTCGCGACGACCCCAGAACAGATGACTGAGTCCGGCGAAGAGCATGAACCCGGCCAGCAACCACCGCGCGACACTTCTCATGAGCGGAGTGAATCAGACCGCAGGGCGGGCCGCCGACGGGTTGACACCGGTCCTCGGTAGGCTGAGGGGGTGAGCGATGCCCTGCAGAGCCCGCCGCTGCTGCGGATGCCTGACGGCACCGTCAAGCAGGTGGGCCCCCTCACCGGCACGCGCGTGTGGACCGTGCCGGGCCGCGCCAGTCGACCCCTCTTCACGCCCCGTGCGGACGTCGCCCGGCTCGCTCCTGGGCAGGAACGCCGCCTGTGCGCGTTCTGCCAGGACCGCTACCTCGACACGACGCCGGAGAAGGCGCGCCTCGTCGGTCCCGACTTCACGGAGCTGCGGCGCGTCCCCGCCAGCGCGCTGTCGGACACCGTCGCGGAGTTCCGCCGCTTCGGCAACCTCTTCGAGATCGTCTCGGCGGAGTACTGGCGAGAGAACCACGGGTTCCGCCAGCCGTCCGAGGTGGTGCGGTGGGCGCAGGAGTACCTCGCCGACCCCGTGGGCCACGAGCACATCCGCGGGCTCGCACAGGTGCGGGAGCAGGCCTCGGGCGTGCCCCAGAGCCTGGAGGAGGCGGCGCTGGACCTCGTCGGCGGATCGCACGACGTCGTCGTGGCACGCCGCCACGTCGTCGACGGCGCCCGCACCGACGACCAGCTCGCCTCGGCGGGACGGCTGACCCCCGACGAGCACGGCGCCTACACCGCGTTCACCGTGCGCAGCCTCAGCGACATCGCGCGGGCACAGCCCCACGCGGCGTACGTGGCGGTCTTCCAGAACTGGCTGCGGCCCGCCGGCGCATCGTTCGAGCACCTGCACAAACAGCTCGTCGCGATCGACGAGCCCGGCCCGCAATTGGACCGGGAGCTGCGCATGCTCGCCTCCGACCGCGGCCTGTACCAGCACGCCATCGTCGACATGTCGGTGCAGCACGGTCTGCTGGTGGCGGCGACCGACGGCGCCGTCGCCTTCGCTGGCGTGGGGCACCGCTACCCGGCGTTCGAGGTCTACTCCACCGCGGCGGCGAACCTGCCACACGAGCACACCGCAGGCGAGGTGCGCGCGGTGTCCGACCTCGTGCACGCGCTGCACGCGGCGACCGGCGAGCACGTGCCCACCAACGAGGAGTGGCACTACCGCCCGCCGGGGGCCCCGTGGCCAATGCCGTGGCGCGTCGTGCTGAAGTGGCGCATCTCCAACCCGGCCGGATTCGAAGGCGGCACCAAGATCTACGTGAACACCATCGACCCGTGGCAGCTGGGTGCACGCGCCGTCGCCGAGCTGACGCGGCTGCGTGAGGCGGGAAGGCTCGCCCCCGGCATCCGCATCGGAGACGAGTGCACACCTGCTGACGTGCGCCTGCGCTACGCCGAGGACGCATGATCGACCTCGCTGCGCTGCGCCGCTGGCCCGATGTCGAAGCGGCCGGGCTGACCGCCTGCGACGCCGCCGACCGGCTGCTGCTGGATGAATCGGCCTCGACACGTGCCGGGCTGGGCGATGGCGACATCGTCGTCATCAACGACGCGTACGGTGCTCTGGCGCTGGGAGCGGCGGATGCCGGGGCCACCGGCATCCGCGTGCACCAGGACCTCATCACCGGTGAGCGGGCGCTGGCCGCCAACGCCCGCAGCTTCGGCCTCGGCGCAAACGTGCGTTCGCTGCCATTGGATGCCTCGCTCGTCGCCGGCGCCCGCCTGGTGCTGCTGCGCCTCCCCCGGTCGCTGACGGCCCTGGAGGACATCGCCGGACTCGTCGCCGCCCACGCTCACCCCGACGTCGTGGTGTTCGCCGGGGGCCGCCTCAAGCACATGACCATGGCGATGAACGACGTGCTGCGTCAGCGCTTCACCCGCCTGGATGTCACCCACGCGCGCCAGAAGTCGCGGGTGCTCATCGCCCGCGCGACGGCGCAGATCCCGAGCCCAGCCACGAGCAGCACGACGGCCTCACGGTCTGCGCCTACGGCGGCGTGTTCGCCGGCCCGCGCATCGACATCGGCACCCGGCTGCTGCTGGCGAACCTTCCCGACGAGGTGCCCTCCGGCGCCCCGGGCGACCTCGTGATCGACCTCGCGTGCGGCACCGGCGTCATCGCGGCGGCGCTGGCCATGCGGCATCCGCATCTGCGCGTGTACGCCTGCGACGCTTCCGCCGCCGCCGTGGCGTCGGCGCGCGCGACGGCCGAGGCCAACGCGGTGTCGGCGCGGGTCAGCGTCGAGCGAGACGACGCACTGTCGGCGATGCCCGACGGCGTGGCGGGCATGATCGCGCTGAACCCGCCGTTCCACAGCGGCGCGGCCGTCACCGATGCCCTCGCTCCGCGGATGTTCGCCGACGCGGCGCGGGTGCTGCGCCCCGGAGGCGAGCTGTGGTGCGTGTGGAATTCACCGCTGCACTACCGCCCCGCCCTCGACCGCCTCGTGGGACCGACGCGGCAGGTCGCCCGCAACGCGAAGTTCACCGTCACGGTCTCCACCCGCCGCCGCGGCTGACCCGCTCGCTGGGTCAGCCCGGCAGGCGCGGCACCGACGCCAGCAGGCGCCGGGTGTACGGATGCTGCGGCTCGGTGAGCAGTTGCCCGGTCGGGCCCTCCTCGACGATCCGCCCGGACTCGAGCACCGCCATCCGCCCGCAGAGGGCCGAGACGATGGTGAGGTCGTGCGAGACCAGCAGCATGCCGATCCCCTGCTCCCGCGCGAGGCGCTGGAACAGCTCGATCACGTGCATGCGCACCGAGGTGTCCAGGGCGCTCAGCGGCTCGTCCGCGAGGATCAGCCGCGGCTTCGGCGCGAGCGCCCGGGCGATCGCGATGCGCTGCCGCTGCCCGCCCGAGAAGGCATCGGGGTAGCGCGTCGCGGCATCCGCCGGCAGATCGACCGCCGTCAGCAGCTCGGCCACCCGCGCCGCACGCGCTGCGCGATCCCCGGTCACCCGCAGCGACCGCAGCGGCTCGGCGATCGACTCCCCCACCGTCATACGGGGATCCAGCGACGAGAACGGATCCTGGTACACCGGCTGCACCGCCTGCCGGAACTTTCGCATGGTGGCGGCGGAACGACGATCCAGGGCGTGCCCCTCGAACACCACGCGCCCGCCTGTCGGCGCCGACAGGCCCAGCAGCAGCCGCAGCAACGAGGTCTTTCCTGCGCCCGACTCCCCCACGAGGCCGAGGCTCTCCCCTGGCGCCACCGCCAGCGACACCTCGCGCAGCACCGGCTGACCGGGACCGTAGGCGAAGCTCAGCTCCTCGGCTGCCAGAAGCGGCGTGACGGCGCTCATGCGGCACCCCCGGCGGCAGCACGCGGCAGGAAGTCGTCGAGCCGACGGGATGCCGCGACGAGCTGAGCCGTGTAGGGGTGGGTCGGGGCGCCCAGGATCTGCGCCGTCGTGCCCAGCTCGACCTGCCGGCCGTCGCGCATCACCAGCACCCGGTCGGCGATGCCAGAGACGACGGGGAGGTCGTGGCTGATGAACACGAGCGTCATCCCGCGGTCGGTGACCTCGCGCTGCAGCAGCTCGAGGATCCCCGCCTGCACCGTGACGTCCAGGGCGGTGGTCGGTTCGTCCGCGATCAGCAGCCGGGGCCCTGCTGCCAGAGCCAGCGCGATGGCCACGCGCTGGCGCTGTCCGCCGGAGATCTCGTGGATGTACGACCGGGCGATGCGCTCCGGTTCGGCCAGCTGCACGTCGGCGAGGGCGTCGAGCACGGCGCCTCGCAGGGCCTCGCCGCGGAGCCCCTTGTGGTGCGCGAACGGCCAGGCGAGCTGCTTGCCGACCCGCATGAGGGGGTCCAGCGACGCCAAGGGCTCCTGGAACACGGCGCCCATCGTCGTGCCGCGCACCCGGTCGAGCCGCCGCGACGGCGTGCCGATGACCTCGACGACGTCGCCGCCGGTGTCCACGCGCACCGAGCCGCGCGCGGCGAGCGGGTGCCCCAGCAGCCCGAGCACGGCCAGCGCCGTGAGGGACTTGCCCGACCCGGACTCGCCGATGATCCCGAGCCGCTCGCCCGGAGCGAGCGCGACGTCGACGGCGTGCACGAGGTCGATCGGCTCGGGACCGTCGAGGCGCACCCCGAGGTTCTCGATCGCCAGCAGCGCGGTCATCGGATGCTCCGGGAGGTCGGGTCGGCGATGTCCCGCAGACCGTCGGCCAGCAGGTTCACACCGATGATGAGGGCCACGAGCAGGATGCCGGGCAGGATCGCGGCCGTCGGGGCGACGAGCACCGTGCTCTGCGCCTCCTGCAGCATCCGCCCCCACGACGCGTTGGGCGGCGGTGACCCGAGTCCCAGGTACGACAGCGACGCCTCGGCTCCCACCGCTCCGCCGAACTGCAGCGCGAGCGGCACGATGAGGGTGGGCCAGACGTTGCGCAGCACGTGCAGGCGCAGGATGCCGAGGGTCCCGGTGCCCGAGGTGCGCGCCGCGGTGACGAAGTCCATCGACATCACCCGGGTCGCCGTGATGCGCGTGAGGCGGGCGATGACGGCCGCGCCGGCGAGTCCGATCGCGAGGATCGCGGACTCCAGCGAGGCTCCGCGCCACGCGACGATGAGCATGGCCAGCAGCAGGGTCGGGAAGGCGATGGCGATGTCGAGCAGGCTCGAGATCGCATCGTCCACCCAGCGGCGGGCAACGGCGGCGAGAAGCCCCAGCGCGATGCCGAGCACCGCAGCGATCACGACCGACCCGAAGCCGACGGCCAGCGCCAGTCGCGCGCCGATCATCAGCTGCGTGAACAGGTCGCGGCCGAGCCGGTCGGTGCCCGCCCAGTGCTCTGCCGAGGGCGGCTGCAGACGGCCGCCGCCGGTGTCGGCGTACTCGAACGGGGTCCACAGCAGCGAGACGATGCCGATGGCGGCGATGAGGCCGAAGAGCGCTCCACCCACGGCGAGGTTGATCGACCGGCGCGCGCGGCGGCGGCCGGGCGGCACGACGGGGGCCGGGGCTGTGGTCGGGAGGATCGTGGCGCTCATGCGGCGGCCTTCACGCGGCGGTTGCCCGACAGCGAATCGCGCAGTCGCGGGTCGATGATGCGCTGCAGCACGTCGGCGATGAATCCCAGCACCAGCACGAGCGCGGTGGAGAACAGCAGCACGCCCTGCACACTGGGGAAGTCCTGCTCCTTGATGCCGACGAGCAGCATGTCGCCGAGCCCCGGCAGAGCGAACACGCGCTCGATGATGACGGCTCCCACGAACGTCGTGGACAGCTGGATCGCGAGGATCGAGATGAGGGGCACGACGGCGTTGCGCACCCCGTGGCGCCACAGCGCCGTCGCGAAGCTCTGCCCGGTCGCGCGAGCTGCGCGCAGGTACTGCTGCCCGAGGATGTCGAGCGTCGCGCTGCGGACGTACCGGGCGAGGTCGCTGCCGGCGACGATCGCGATCGTGATCACCGGCAGGGTCAGTGCGTAGAGCGCGGCGCCGGGATCCTCCCAGTCGGTGCGCGGGAACCCGCCGGCGGGGAACACCCGCCACCCGAGCGACAGGACGGCCACGAGCAGGATGCCGACCCAGAAGACCGGGATCGCGCCGCCCAGCTGCGACACCGCCGAGAACGCCGTCCCGTACCAGGTGCGCGACTTCCAGGCGGCGAAGAAGCCCACCGGCACCGCGATCAGCACCGAGAGCGCGAACGACAGCAGCGTCAGCGGCAGGGTGACGTTCATGCGCCGGACGATCTCGTCGCCGA
>NZ_JANJFJ010000527.1:0-597 GCF_024626565.1 Microbacterium sp. zg.Y909 | reverse complement strand
ATCCCCGCCCGCCGCAGCCGCCCCTACCTCGTCATCGCGGGGCTGGTGACGAGCTTCACCCTCGTCACCCTCGCCGGCTCGCTGCTGCTCGGGGCGCTGAACCTGCCGCAGGACGTCATTCGCTGGGTGGGCATCGCGGTGCTCGTGCTCATCGGTGTCGGATTGCTGGTTCCTCGGGTCGAGCAGCTGCTCGAGAAGCCGTTCCAATGGCTGCCCCGCCGCGAAGTCGCCAACAGGGGGAGCGGCTTCGCGGTGGGGCTCGCGCTCGGCGCCGTGTTCGTGCCGTGTGCGGGACCCGTGTTGGCGGCGATCATCGTCGCCGGCGCGACCGGACAGATCGGCGTGGACACCGTCGCGCTCACGGCATCCTTCGCCATCGGCGTCGCCCTGCCCCTGCTGGCCTTCGCGCTCGCCGGGCGCGGTCTCATCGAGCGGATCCGCGCGTTCCGCACCCGCGAGCGGGGACTGCGCATCGCCGCCGGCGTCGCCATGCTCGCCCTCGCCGTGGGCCTCGTCTTCAACGTGCCGCAACTGCTGCAGCGGCTCGTGCCCGACTACACCGCCGACCTGCAGCGGGACCTCACCGAGAACGAGGAT
>NZ_JANJFJ010000526.1:0-1799 GCF_024626565.1 Microbacterium sp. zg.Y909 | reverse complement strand
CGACAACTGCACCAACGGCGCGACCGAGCTGGAGTCGTGCGGCACCGCCCCCGGCATCCGGGGGATCGAGGCGTGGCTGAACACGCCGGAGGGCGCCGGCATCGACCTGGCGGATCTGCGAGGCCAGGTGGTGCTCATCGACTTCTGGGCGTACTCGTGCATCAACTGCCAGCGGTCCATTCCGCACGTCGTCGCCTGGGACGACGCCTACCGCGATGCGGGGCTTCAGGTCATCGGCATCCATTCGCCGGAGTACGCCTTCGAGAAGGATGCCGCCAACGTCGCCGCCGGCACGGCGGACTTCGGGATCGAGTACCCGGTGGCCCTCGACAACTCCCTGTCGACGTGGACCAACTACCGCAACCGCTTCTGGCCTGCCCACTACCTGATCGACGCCGAGGGCACCGTGCGCCACATCTCCTTCGGTGAGGGCAACTACGCCGCCACCGAGGCGATGATCCGCGAGCTGCTGCAAGACGCCGATGCGGATGCGACGCTGCCGCAGGCCACCGACGTCGCCGACCTCACCCCCGAGGCAGGGGCGACGACGCCCGAGACGTTCCTGGGCTCGGGCAAGGACGTCAACTACGGCGGGGAGGAGCGCTACCGCGCCGGTGTTCGCTCGTTCGCGTACCCCGACGACCAGCCCGAGGACTCGTTCGCGCTCGAGGGGGAGTGGGACGTGCAGACCCAGTTCGTCACGCCGACCGGCGACGAGGGCGGCATCCGCCTGCGCTTCACGGGCGGCGAAGTGCGGATGGTGTTGGCCGGGGAGGGACAGGTGCAGGTGCAGGTCGACGGCGAGCCGGCGTCGACCCTCGATGTCGGCGGCACCCCGCGGTCGTACCCGCTCGTCGAGGCCGGCGAGCCCCGCGACGGCGTCATCGAGATCTCCGTGCCGGCCGGCGTGCAGGCCTATTCCTTCACCTTCGGGTGACGGGCGGAACCGGGCGCGGACGAGGGGATTAGTGCATGCTGGACTGGATGGTCATCGACGGCGTGGATGTGCCGGAGGACGGACCGGCGCACGACCACGCCGCCGACCTCCTCGTTCGTGTTGCCGCCGGAGACCAAGGCGCCTTCGCCCGGCTGTACGACATGCTGTCGCCGCGAGTGTTCGGCTTGATCGTCCGCGTGCTGGTCGACCGGGCGCAGAGCGAAGAGGTGCTGCAGGAAGTGTTCCTGGAGGTGTGGCAATCCGCCGGGCGGTTCGCTCCGAACAAGGGGCAGGGAAGATCGTGGGTCCTGACCATGGCCCACCGCCGCGCGGTGGACCGGGTGCGGGCCTCGCAGTCCAGTGCCGACCGCGACCGCAGAGCGGGCCTGCGTGACCTCGACGTCGCACACGACGACGTCGCCGACCAAGTGGAGCTGAAGGTGGAGGGGCAG
Source organism: Microbacterium sp. zg.Y909 (assembly GCF_024626565.1). Taxonomy (NCBI): domain Bacteria; kingdom Bacillati; phylum Actinomycetota; class Actinomycetes; order Micrococcales; family Microbacteriaceae; genus Microbacterium; species Microbacterium sp. zg.Y909. Next base: position 410 of record NZ_JANJFJ010000526.1, on the reverse strand, counting down.
AAGGTGGCCAGTGCGCTGTCGACCCTCCCCGTCGCCCAGCGTGAAGCGATCGTTTTGGCCTACTACGGCGGCTACAGCCAGAGCGAGATCGCTGTGCTGGTGGGTGCGCCCCTCGGAACGGTCAAGACCCGGATGCGCGACGGACTGTCGCGCCTGCGCTCCGCGATGGGGGTGACCGCATGACCGAGCAGGAATTCGCCGAGCTCGCCGCCGGTCATGCCCTGAACGCGCTGTCGCACGAAGATGAGGCGCAGTACTGGGAGGCGCTCGCCGCCCACCCGGAATGGGAGCACGTGGTGCGAGCGGATGCCGCCACCGCCGCAGCCCTCGCCGAAGGCGTGGCGCCCGTTGCGCCGCCGCTGACGGCGCGGTCGATGCTGCTGGTGCGCGTCGCCGCCCTTGCGCGGGAG
>NZ_JANJFJ010000525.1:0-2400 GCF_024626565.1 Microbacterium sp. zg.Y909 | reverse complement strand
GGCCACGGATGCGTGTCGGGGCGTTCGGCAGGAGGCTGCTTGCCGATGGCGAGGTTGGTGACGCTGAGGGCACCCTGGCGGTGCGCGGTGCCGATGCAGTCGGCCCCGGTGTCGCCACCGCCGATGACGACGACGTGCTTGCCTGCCGCACTGATCTGGTGGGGCACCTGGTCGCCCGCGACGGCCTTGTTGGATTCGACGAGGTACTCCATCGCGAAGTGCACGCCGGCAAGGTCCCGCCCCGGGATGGGCAGGTCACGGGGCACGGTGGCCCCGGTGGCGATCACGACCGCGTCGTACCGTTCGCGCAGCTGGTCCCAGGTGATGTCCCGGCCGATCTCGACGCCGGCGCGGAAGCGCGTGCCCTCGTCCTGCATCTGGCGGAGCCGATACTCGAGGTGGCGCTTCTCCATCTTGAAGTCGGGGATGCCGTAGCGCAGCAGCCCGCCGATGCGGTCGTCCCGCTCGAACACGGCCACGGTGTGACCCGCCCGCGTGAGCTGCTGTGCGGCGGCGAGGCCGGCGGGGCCGGAGCCCACGACGGCGACGGTCTTGCCGGTGAGGCGCTCTGGCGGCTCGGGCTCGACCCAGCCGCGGGCGAACGCCTCCTCGATGATCGACACCTCGACCTGCTTGATGGTCACGGCGGGCTGGTTGATGCCCAGCACGCACGAGCTCTCGCAGGGGGCCGGGCACAGCCGCCCGGTGAACTCCGGGAAGTTGTTCGTCGCGTGCAGCCGCTCGCTGGCGCTGCGCGCCTGCCCGCGCCACATCAGGTCGTTCCACTCCGGGATGAGGTTGCCCAGCGGGCAGCCCTTGTGGCAGAACGGCACGCCGCAGTCCATGCAGCGACCGGCCTGGCGACGCAGCACCGCGGAGTCGCCCGGCTCGTAGACCTCTTTCCAATCGAGGATGCGCACCGGCACCGGGCGACGCGGCGGAAGCTCGCGCTCGGTGACCTTCAAAAAGCCCTTCGGGTCAGCCACCCGTCACCTCCATGATGCGGTTCCAGACGACATCGCCGTCGGGGTCGAGTCCCTCTGCCGCCGCCTGCTGGCGGGTCTGCAGCACCGCGGCGTAGTCGCGGGGCACGACGCGGACGAAGTTCGCCGCCTCGGTGTCGAAGTTCTCCAGCAGCGACGCAGCCAGAGCGGATTCGGTCTCGGCGAGGTGCTGCAGCAGCAGGTCGCGCAGGATCTCCACGTCGCCGGAGCCCATCTCCAGCAACGCCAGTTCGCCGGATGCCAGTGCTTCGCGGTTCACCAGGGCTCGGTCCAGCTTGTAGATGTAGGCGTTGCCGCCGGACATGCCGGCGCCGAGGTTGCGGCCGGTGGAGCCGAGGATGACGGCGAGCCCGCCGGTCATGTACTCCAGCGCGTGGTCGCCCACGCCCTCGACGACGGCGGTGGCGCCGGAGTTGCGCACGAAGAACCGCTCCCCCACGACCCCCCGCAGGAACATGGTGCCCTGCGTCGCGCCGTAGCCGATGACGTTGCCGGCGATGACGTTGCGGGATGCGTCGAAGGCGGCATCCTTCGGGGGGCGCACGACGATCTGGCCGCCCGAGAGGCCCTTGCCCACGTAGTCGTTGGAATCGCCCTCGAGTCGCAGGGTGATGCCGGCGGGCAGGAACGCGCCGAACGACTGCCCTGCCGAACCGGTGAGGTTCACCACGATCGACCCCGACGGCAGGCCGTTCACGCCGTGCGCGAGCGTCACCCGGTTGCCGAGCATGGTGCCCACGGCCCGCTCGGTGTTGCGGATGGGCAGGTCGATCGTGATCTGCCCGCCGTGCGCGATGACGTCCTGAGCGCGCTCGATGAGCTGCACGTCGAAGTGCTCCTCGAGCTCATGGTCCTGAGCGCGGGTGTTGCGGCGCGCGACCTCCGGGGCGAACGCCGGTCCGCGCAGGATCGGCTCGAGGTCGAGACCCCCGGCCTTCCAGTGCGCGACCGCCCCGTTGACGTCGAGCAGCTCGCTGCGCCCGACCACCTCGTCCAGCGAGCGGAAGCCGAGTTCGGCGAGGTATTCGCGCACCTCCTGCGCGATGAACTCCATGAAGGTCACCACGTGCTCGGCCTTTCCGGTGAAGCGCGCACGCAGCACCGGGTTCTGGGTGGCCACGCCCACGGGGCAGGTGTCGAGGTGGCAGACGCGCATCATGACGCAGCCCTCCACCACGAGGGCGGTGGTGGCGAAGCCGAACTCCTCGGCGCCCAGGAGCGCTGCGATGATGACGTCGCGCCCGGTCTTGAGCTGACCGTCGGCCTGCACCACCACGCGGTCGCGCATGTTGTTGAGCATGAGGGTCTGCTGCGTCTCGGCCAGGCCCAGCTCCCACGGCGTGCCGGCGTGCTTCAGCGAGTTCATGGGGCTCGCGCCGGTGCCGCCGTCGTGTCC
>NZ_JANJFJ010000524.1:0-2407 GCF_024626565.1 Microbacterium sp. zg.Y909 | reverse complement strand
AGCCGCCCGAACCCCCGGCCCTGGTACTCGGGGAGCACCCCGGTGACGTGCGAGTGCATCGAGCGCTCGGCGGGGGCGGCGAAGAACGCCACCGACGCGCCGATGATGCGATCGCCGTCATAGAGGCCCACGGCGTAGTTGCCCGAGTGCGCGAGGGCGCGCAGCAGATTCGGTGGCATGGCGTCGTCATCGCCGCCCCAGACGTCCGAGAGCACGCGGGCGGCATCGAACACCTGGGCCACGGTCTCGAGCGCGCGGATCTCGATGCCGGCGGGCACGGTGAGCTGATCGAGGTCGGCCATGCCCACACCCTACGACTCCACGCCGGTACGTCCGGAACCGGCGATACCCTGGACCGATGGGCCGGGACGAGGACGTACGCAGACGCCTCACCCGCATGCCCCGCCAGGGCGCCATCGTTGCCGTGCTGGCCCTGGCCGGCCTGGCATCGTCGTTCATGTTCACCCTCGTGGTGCCGATCCAGGCGAAGCTGCCGGAGCTGCTCAACGCCAGCCGCGAGGACACCGCGTGGGTGGTGACCGCGACGCTGCTGGCGGCAGCGGTGGTCACGCCGATCGCGGGGCGCCTGGGCGACATGTACGGGAAGCGCCGCATCGTGCTGGTGCTGCTGGGCGTGCTGGTGCTCGGCTCGGTCGTCGCAGCGCTGTCGGGCGAGATCATCGGGGTGATCATCGGCAGGGCCCTGCAGGGCGCCGTCACCGGCGTCGTGCCGCTGGCGATCTCGATCCTGCGTGACGTGCTGCACGAAGACCGGGTGGATGCCGCGATCGCCCTCATCAGCGCGACGATGGGCGTGGGCGGTGCTCTCGGCATGCCGCTGAGCGCTCTGGTGACGCAGTACAGCGACTGGCACGCCCTGTTCTGGCTGGCCGCCGGCATGGGGGTCGTGGTCTTCGTGCTGGTGGTGTGGATCGTGCCGGTGAGCGTGCTGCGCACGGCGGGCCGTTTCGACTACGTCGGCGCCGCGGGACTCGCAGTCGGCCTCACCGGCGTGCTGCTGGCGGTCTCGCGCGGCAACGAGTGGGGCTGGACGTCGCCGGCCGTCCTCGCGTGCGGACTGGGCGGGCTCGCGGTGCTGCTGGTCTGGGGCTGGTACGAACTGCGCATCGCCGAGCCGCTGCTGGACCTGCGGGTGGCTGCCCGCCGTCCGGTGCTGCTCACCAACATCGCCTCTCTCGCGATGGGGTTCTCGCTCTTCGCCTCGAACGTGGCCTACCCGCAGCTGCTGGAGCTGCCGGCCCCTGCGGGTTTCGGACTGTCACTGCTCGCCGCCAGCCTCGTCATCGCGCCGGCGGGCCTGGTGATGATGGTGCTGTCGCCCTACTCGGGGCGGGTGGCGCGCACCGTCGGCCCTCGGCTGCTGCTGATCCTCGGGGCGATCGCCCTCATCGTCGCGTACGGGTTCACGCTGCTGTTCTCCTCCGAGGTGTGGCACATCCTGGTGGCCAATCTGCTGGTGGGCGTCGGGATCGGCTTCGGCTACGCCAGCATGCCGATGCTCATCATGCGCAGCGTGCCGCAGAGCGAGACGGGCGCCTCCAACGGCCTGAACGCACTGTTCCGCTCGCTCGGCACCAGCACGGCTGCTGCCGTGATCGCCGCGGTGCTGGCGAGCCTGTCGGTCACGCAGGGCGGCGTGCAGGTGCCGACGGCGGCGGCGTTCGACGTGGCGTTCTTGCTGGGCGGCGCCGCCGCGGTGGTGGCCCTGGTGCTCGCTCTGTTCATCCCGCAGCGCCCTGCACGCGAACCCCATCCCTCTCTGCCGCAGTGAGGTCTACCCTGGGCCAATGAGCGCGAACGAGCCGGCCCAGGTCCCCGTCGGACCTCCCACGGGCCCCATCGAGACCGCCGCGGAAGACGCCGGCGACCGCGACACCCGCTTTTTCGGGCAGCCCCGGGCGCTGGCGCACATCTTCGGCGTGGAGATGTGGGAGCGGTTCAGCTTCTACGGCATGCAGGGCATCCTGCTCATCTACCTGTACTACTCCGCCACCGACGGCGGGCTGGGGCTCGACCGCGCCGTGGCTGCCGGCATCGTGGGCGCATACGGCGGCTCGGTCTACCTCTCGACCATCCTCGGGGCGTGGATCGCCGACCGCATCCTCGGCTCCGAGCGGGTGCTCTTCTACAGTGCGATCGTCATCGTCGCCGGTCACGTCGCCCTCGCCCTCATCCCCGGATTCCTCGGGGTCGGCGTCGGACTCATCCTCATCGCGCTGGGATCGGGCGGCCTCAAGGCCAACGCCACGAGCGTGGTGGGAACGTTGTACCGGCGGGACGACCCCCGACGGGATGCCGGGTTCTCGCTGTTCTACCTCGGCATCAACCTCGGCGCGCTGGCCGGCCCGCTGCTGACGGGTCTGCTGCAGGCCTCGCTGGGGTTCCA
>NZ_JANJFJ010000523.1:0-2416 GCF_024626565.1 Microbacterium sp. zg.Y909 | reverse complement strand
CGCGGGCAGATCGTTGTCGACGAGGAACACCACCTCGCCGGGGCGGTGGTAGTACAGCCGCTCGCGCGCCTGGGTCGTGATGTAGGCCGGGTCTCCCCAGCGGTCCCGCGTCGCCTCGAGCTCGGCGACCTCTTCCTCGCTCATGCGCACCGAGCGCTCCAGCGCGGCGATCTGCTGTCGCTGGTCGAGGTAGGTGCCCACCGTCGGCACCAGCACCAGGGCGCCGAGCACGACCAGCGCCAGCATGATCATCATGAAGCCGGACAGGCGGATACCGCCCATCCACTGCCGCACGTCCACCTGGGCGGAACGAGAAGAGGGAGCCGTCGATCTCGCCACGGCTCCCCCTCTCATTCGGTCTGCGTTGTGCGCTTATCCCTTGAAGCGGGGGAAGGCGGAGCGGCCGGCGAACGTCGCGGCGTCGCCCAGCTCCTCTTCGATGCGCAGAAGCTGATTGTATTTCGCCACGCGCTCGCTGCGCGCGGGCGCGCCGCTCTTGATCTGACCCGAGCCGACGGCGACCGCGAGGTCGGCGATCGTGGTGTCCTCGGTCTCGCCGGAGCGGTGCGAGAGCATCGTGGTGTAGCCGGAGCGGTGCGCCAGGTCGATGGCATCCAGCGTCTCGGACAGCGTGCCGATCTGGTTGACCTTGACCAGCAGCGAGTTGGCGGCACCGCGGGCGATGCCGTCGGCCAGGCGCGCAGGGTTGGTGACGAAGAGGTCGTCTCCCACGAGCTGCACCCTGCGGCCCAGCTTCTCGGTGAGAGCGGTCCAGTTGTCCCAGTCGTCCTCGGCCAGCGCATCCTCGATCGTCACGATCGGGAAGTCGTCGACCAGGCCCACGTAGTAATCGGTGAGCTCGGCGGCGGTCCAGTCCTTGTTGTCGAGGCGGTAGACCCCGTCGTTGAAGAACTCGGTGGCGGCGACGTCCAGGCCCAGGGCGATGTCGGCACCCGGCGTGAAGCCGGCCTTCTCGATCGCGCGGACGAGGAACTCCAGGCCCTCGCGGTTGCTCGGCAGGTCGGGGGCGAAGCCGCCCTCGTCACCGAGGCCCGTGGCGTAGCCGGCGGCCTTGAGCTCGCTCTTGAGCACCTGGTAGACCTCGGCACCCCAGCGCAGCGACTCGGCGAAGGTCTCCGCGCCGATGGGTGCGAGGAAGAACTCCTGCATGTCGATGCCGTTGTCGGCGTGCTCGCCGCCGTTGATGACGTTGAACAGCGGCACGGGCAGCACGTGGGCGTTCGGGCCGCCGAGGTAGCGGAACAGGGGCAGGTCCGAGCTGTCGGCGGCGGCCTTGGCCACGGCGAGGCTCACGCCGAGGATGGCGTTCGCGCCGCAGCGCGACTTGTTCTCGGTGCCGTCGGTCGCGATGAGGATCTCGTCGACGATGCGCTGCTCGCTCGCGTCGATGCCCTCCACGGCGGGGCCGAGTTCGTCGATGACGGCGTTGACGGCCTTCAGCACGCCCTTGCCGCCGTAGCGGCTCTTGTCCCCGTCGCGCAGCTCGTACGCTTCGAACGCGCCGGTGGATGCGCCGGAGGGGACGGCCGCACGCTGGACGATTCCGTCGTCGAGCAGCACCTCCACTTCAACGGTGGGATTTCCGCGCGAATCCAGAATTTCTCGCGCGCCTACAGCATCGATCAGTGCCACGGATGACTCCTTGCTTGTGGAGGGTGGATCTCGGAAACGTCGTCGGTCCGTTGCTCCCCACTCTAGTGACGACCGCGGCGGCGCCACAGGCCACCGGCCGTGCGAAAGGTCAGACGACGAGCGCGATCGCGACGCCGTCCCAGCCCTTCGCGTCGAGCGTCTGCAGCGCCGTGGCGTCGAATCGCGGGTCCTGGCCGAGCATCTGCAGTCCCCGCTGCATCCCGGTGACGCCGGGGTCGGTCGAGTCGGCGTCGGCCACCCTGCCGCCGCGGCCGACGTTGTCCACCACGACGACGGTGCCGGGGCGACCGAGCCGCGCAGCCCAATCCAGATACAGGCTGCTGGACTCCTTGTCGGCATCGATGAACACCAGGTCGAACGGCGCTTCCGAGGCGAGGGTGGGGAGCACGGCCTCTGCCCGGCCTACGAGGATGTCGACCTTGTCTCCGACGCCCGCGCGCGCCAGATTCTGACGCGCGACGGCTGCGTTGGCGGGCTCAGCCTCGATGGTCACCACCCGGCCGCCTTCGGGCAGCGCGCGGGCGAGCCAGATGGTGGAGTACCCGCCGAGGGTGCCGATTTCCAGCACGCGCTCGGCTCCGCTCATGCGGGCGAGAAGATTCAAGAACTTGCCGTTCACGGGTGCGACCTCGATGGGAGGAAGCCCGGCGCGGTTCTGGTCGGCGACGGCCTGCTCCAGCGCCGCGTCGTGTCCGACGAGCGTGTCGGCGAAGTAGCGGTCGACGCGCCGCCAGGTCTCTTC
>NZ_JANJFJ010000522.1:0-2443 GCF_024626565.1 Microbacterium sp. zg.Y909 | reverse complement strand
CTCGACGTCACCGTGCAGGCCGGCATGCTGCACCTGCTGCGCGACCTGGCGATCGAGCGGAACCTCGCCGTGCTCCTCGTCACCCACGACCTCGGTGTGATGAGCGCCATCGCCGACGACGTCGCGGTGATGCGTCACGGCCGCATCGTCGAGGCGGGGACGCGTGCGCAGGTGTTCACCGCTCCTGTCCACGAGTACACGCGCGAGCTTCTGGCGGCCATGCCCGACGCGCAGGAGCCGCTCGTCGCGGGCGAGATCCCCCAGGAGGACGAACGATGACCGCTCCGATCCTCGAGGTCAACGACCTGGTCGTCGAGTACGGCGGACGGGGCGCGCTGCGCGCGGTGGACGGGGTGTCGCTGCGGATCGTGCCCGGAGAGGTGCTGGCGCTCGTCGGCGAGAGCGGGTGCGGCAAATCATCGACCGCCCGCGCGGTAGTCGGGATGGAGCGCCCCCACTCCGGCGCGGTGTCGTACCACGGGGCCGCGGTGCCGCCGTTGGGACTGCGCACCCGGCCGACGGCGCTGACCGCGATGCAGATGGTGTTCCAGGATCCGAACTCGTCGCTCAATCCGCGCGTGCGGGTCGCGCAGCAGATCGCCGACGGCGCGCGTGCCGCGCGCAGCCGGGGTGCGGTGTCGGCGCGACCGGAGGAATGGCTCGAGGCGGTCGGGCTCGCGGCGTCGTTCGCCCGCCGGTATCCGCACCAGCTGTCGGGAGGTCAGCGCCAGCGCGTCGCGATCGCCCGGGCGCTGGCCGCGCGCCCGGACCTCATCGTCGCGGACGAGCCGATCTCGGCGTTGGACGCGTCGGCACAGGCATCCGTCGCGGGCATGATGCGCACCTTGTGCCTGGAGTCGGGGGCCGGGATGCTCTTCATCTCGCACGACCTCTCGGTGGTGCGGCTCATGGCTGATCGGGTGGCGGTGATGTACCGGGGGCGCATCGTGGAGTCGGGGCCGACCCCGCTCGTCTGGGCCCACCCCGTGCACCCGTACACCCGGGATCTGCTCGCGGCGATCCCGCACCCCGACGGCACCGGCACCCTCCCGGCGGCGCCCGCGGCGGAGTCGCCCGCGGAGTGGGCGGAGCACATCCCGGCCGCGCTGAACCGCGCGGCCTGACACCGGCGGCCGTGGGCCTGCTCGCCCCAGCTCAGCGGATCGATGACGTGGTATATTGTATATTCCGTAGATTCGGCCCGCGTCAGCGGCGACAGAGCAGAATCGAGGCCCCATGCCATCGGCGCACCCCACGCCCCCGGTGACCGCGCACGACCCCAGCGCCTCCGCGACGCGGACGATCGCCGAGTGGGCCAGCGGCACCGACCTGCCGCCCGAGCTGCTGCACCACGGGCGGCGGATGATCATCGACTACCTCGCCGCAGCCACGGCCGGCAGCCGCACGGAACTCTCCCGCACGCTGCGCGAGCACTTCCGCACCGCCGAACCGGGACGTGCGGCGACGGTCATCGCGGGTCCGCGCCTCACCGCGACGGCCGCAGCGTACGTCAACGGCGCCGCCGCCCACGGTCTCGAGCTCGACGACGGTTACACCCCCGGCTCCGTGCACCCCGGCGGGTGCGTCGTGCCCGCGGTGCTCGCGGCCGGCGAATCGCGGGGCGTCAGCATCGATGACGTCGCCGCTGCCGCCGTGATCGGCGTGGAGGTCACCGCCCGGATCGCCGAGGCGGGCCACCCGAGTGTGCTGCGCGCGGGCTTCCACAACACCCCGGCGGCCGGGGTGTTCGGAGCCACGGCGGCGGTCGGCCGCCTGCTGCGTCTGTCGCCCGAGCAGATGTCCGGCGCGCTGGGCCTGGCCGGATCCTCCGCCGGCGGGCTGCGCGAATACCACGCGCACGGTTCCGAGGTGAAGCGACTTCACACCGGCAAGGCTGCGCGCGAGGGCGTCATGTGCGCCGAACTCGCCGCCGCAGGGATCTTCGGACCGCACACGATCCTCGAGGGGAAGGACGGCTACTTCGCCGCGTTCGCCCGCGGGCAGTGGAAGCCGGACGCGCTGCTGGGCGGCCTCGGCACCTCGTGGCGCGCGCTGCGCACCTACGTCAAGCCCTACCCGTGCTGCCGGCACCTGCACGGCGCGATCGACGCGGCGCGGCAGCTGCGCACCGTCGTCGGCGACGACCTGTCCCGGATCGACCGGATCCGCGTCGGCACGTTCGAGCTCGCCGCGCGACTGGACAGACGCGACCCCACCACCGTCATGCAGGCGCAGTTCAGCCTGCCGTTCGCCGTCTCCGCCGCCCTCGTGCAGGGCACGGTCGATCTCTGCACCTTCGAGCCGGATCGTCTCGGTGACCCGGACGTGCAGGCGCTGGCGCAGCGCGTGACGGTCCACCTCGACGAGGCGGCCCAGTCCGCGTACCCGCGGGAGCGGGCGGCCGAGGTGGAGATCACGCTGCACGGCGGGGAGGTCGTGCGCG
>NZ_JANJFJ010000521.1:0-2444 GCF_024626565.1 Microbacterium sp. zg.Y909 | reverse complement strand
GAGGCGTCGGCCAAGGGCACGCTTGTCGAGAGTCTGCTGCGCGGCCGTACCAGCGTGGCCACGACCCTCATCGTCTCGTCGGCTGTGCAGCAGCCGCGCGAGCGTCGTGTACGGCAGCTGATCGGCCGTGCGATGCGCCTGGTCGCGCAGCAGCGAGGACGGTCGGTGGCCACGGTCATCGCCGCCAGGCCGCTGAGCGCCCCGCAGGCCGAGCGCCTCACCGCTGCGCTGTCGCAGCGGTACGGCACCGAGATCTCCCTCAACGTCGTCATCGACCCCTCGGTCGTCGGCGGAGTGCGGGTGGAGATCGCGGACGACGTCATCGACGCCAGCGTGTCGAGTCGTCTGCACGACCTGCGCCAAAAGCTGGCCGGTTAGAGCTTCCCGCTCAGCGGAGCGGAGATTTCGGGGCCGTGAGGTCCCATGAACACGAAGGAAGACCATGGCAGAACTCTCCATCAGCCCCGACGTCATCCGTGACGCGCTGAAGGACTTCGTCGCCGCATACGAGCCCTCCGGGGCCGCGGCGACCGAGGTCGGCACCGTCATCGACGCCGCAGACGGCATCGCCCACGTCGAGGGACTCCCCGGCGTGATGGCGAACGAGCTGGTCCGCTTCGCGGACGGCACCGCCGGCCTGGCGCTGAACCTCGACGAACACGCGATCGGTGTCGTCGTCCTCGGCGACTTCTCCGGCGTCGAGGCGGGCCAGCAGGTCACCCGCACCGGCGAGGTCCTCTCGGTCCCCGTCGGCGACGGTTACCTCGGCCGCGTCGTCGACCCGCTCGGCAACCCGATCGACGGCCTGGGCGCCGTGGCAGCCGATGGCCGTCGCGCGCTCGAGCTGCAGGCGCCCGGCGTCATGTCGCGCAAGAGCGTGCACGAGCCGATGCAGACGGGCATCAAGGCGATCGACGCCATGATCCCGGTCGGCCGCGGCCAGCGTCAGCTCATCATCGGCGACCGGCAGACCGGCAAGACGGCCATCGCGATCGACACGATCATCAACCAGAAGGCCAACTGGGAGTCCGGCGACGTCAACAAGCAGGTGCGCTGCATCTACGTCGCCATCGGCCAGAAGGGCTCCACGATCGCCGGCGTCAAGGGCGCGCTCGAGGATGCCGGCGCCATGGAGTACACCACGATCGTGGCCGCTCCGGCGTCCGACCCCGCCGGCTTCAAGTACCTCGCCCCCTACACCGGCTCGGCGATCGGCCAGCACTGGATGTACGGCGGCAAGCACGTGCTGATCATCTTCGACGACCTGTCGAAGCAGGCTGAGGCCTACCGCGCCGTGTCGCTGCTGCTGCGCCGCCCGCCGGGCCGCGAGGCCTACCCGGGTGACGTCTTCTACCTGCACTCGCGTCTGCTCGAGCGTTGCGCGAAGCTCTCGGACGAGCTGGGCGCCGGCTCGATGACGGGTCTTCCCATCATCGAGACCAAGGCCAACGACGTGTCGGCGTACATCCCGACCAACGTGATCTCGATCACCGACGGCCAGATCTTCCTGCAGTCCGACCTCTTCAACGCCAACCAGCGTCCCGCGGTCGACGTCGGCATCTCGGTGTCGCGCGTCGGTGGCGACGCCCAGGTGAAGTCGATCAAGAAGGTCTCCGGAACGCTGAAGCTCGAGCTGGCCCAGTACCGCTCGCTCGAGGCGTTCGCCATGTTCGCCTCGGACCTCGACGCCGCCTCGCGGCGCCAGCTGGCCCGCGGTGCGCGTCTGACCGAGCTGCTCAAGCAGCCGCAGTACTCGCCGTACCCGGTGGAGGAGCAGGTCGTCTCGATCTGGGCCGGCACCAACGGCAAGCTCGACACCATCGCGGTGGAGGACGTGCTGCGCTTCGAGCGCGAGCTGCTCGATTACCTCAAGCGCAACACGTCGATCCTCGACACGCTGCGCGAGACCAATGTCCTCGATGACGACACGGCGGCCCAGCTCGAGAAGCTGGTCGACGAGTTCGTGCTCGAGTTCCAGTCCGGCAAGGGCATGGCGATCAACAACCCGGGTCACGAGGAGTTCGCGGCAGCAGCCGCCGACGACGTGAACCAGGAAAAGATCGTCAAGGGCCGCCGGGGCTGACGACTCAGTAGGGATAGCCAATGGGCGCACAACTGCGGGTCTACAAGCAGAAGATCAGTTCTGCTCAGACGACCAAGAAGATCACGAAGGCGATGGAGCTCATCGCGGCTTCGCGCATCCAGAAGGCGATGGCGCGCGTGCGCGCGTCGTCGCCCTTCGCGCGAGCCGTCACGCGAGCCGTCTCCGCGGTCGCGACGTACTCCAACGTCCAGCACCCCCTCACGACGGAACGCGAGGTGATCCGCCGTTCGGCGATCGTCATCTTCGCCTCCGACCGGGGACTGGCGGGCGCCTTCAACTCCCAGATCCTGCGCGAAGCGCTGGAGCTCGCCGAGCTGCTGCGCTCCGAGGGCAAGGAAGT
>NZ_JANJFJ010000520.1:0-2454 GCF_024626565.1 Microbacterium sp. zg.Y909 | reverse complement strand
GCGTTGCCGTCGCTGGGAGCCCGCCAGTCGCCGCGCGGCGACAGCGATCCGGCTGCTGCGACCTTCGGGCCGTTCGGGATCGCGGAGCGCTTGAACTGCGCGAACCCGAAGTAGCGCTGCAGGAACACCCGCAGCCACCGCACGATCGTCTCTCGGTCGTAGCCGTACCGCTCGTCGTCGGGGAACCCGGCCGGCCAGGTGCCGGCATCCGGATCCGCCCACGCGTGCTCGGCGAGGAAGGCGATCTTCGACGGCCGGAACCCGTAGCGCAGCACGTACGCCAGCGTGAAGTCGTGCAGGGCGTAAGGCCCGATGGTGTCCTCTGTGGACTGCACCTTGCCGTCTTCGCCCGCGGGCACGAGTTCGGGACTGATCTCGGTGTCGAGCACCGAGCGCAGCACCGACACCGCCTCGTCGGACAGGCGGGTCGCGGCATCGTCGGCGGCCCCGCCACTGCCGGGCCGGTGGGCGATGACCCAGCGGATGATGTGCTGAATCAGGGTCTTCGGAACTCCGACGTTGACCGCGTAATGGCTCATGTGGTCGCCGACCCCGTAGGTCGCCCAGCCCAGCGCCAGCTCGGACAGGTCGGACGTGCCGATCACGATGCCGTTCTCGCGGTTGGCGATGCGGAAGAGGAAGTCGGTGCGGATGCCGGCCTGCACGTTCTCGAACGTGACGTCGTACACCGGCTCGCCCGAGGCATACGGATGCCCGATGCCCTTGAGCAGCTCGTTGGCGGCCGGGCGGATGTCGATCGTCTGGATGCTGGCGCCGATCGCCTCTGCCAGCGCGATCGCGTTGGACTTCGTGTGCTCGCTCGTGGCGAAGCCGGGCATCGTGTAAGCCAGGATGTCGCGGCGCGGGCGGCCCATGCGGTCCATGGCCCGCGCGACGACCAGCAGCGCATGGGTGGAGTCGAGGCCTCCGCTCACGCCGATCACCGGCCGCGGCCCGCCGATCGCGCGCATGCGCTGCTCGAGTCCCGAGACCTGGATGTTGAACGCCTCGTAGCAGTCCTGGTCGAGCCGGGCGGGGTCGTCCGGCACGAAGGGGAAGCGGTCCAGCGGCCGGCGCAGCCCGACGTCGGTCGCCGGCGGGTCGAGGAAGAGCTCGACCGTGAGGAACTCGCCGCCGTCGGCGATGCGGTTGTCGTCGAAGGTTCCCTGGCGCAGGCGCTCCTGTCGCAGCCGGTCGAGGTCGACGTCGACAACAGTCCGCCGAGGGCCTTCGGGGAAGCGCTCGGTCTCGCCGAGCAGCGCCCCCGCCTCGTAGATCATGGTCTGCCCATCCCACGACACGTCGTTGGTGGACTCGCCCATGCCGGCGGCCGCGTAGGCGTACGCGGCCAGGCACCGCAGTGACTGCGACTGGCAGAGGATCTTGCGGTCATCGGCACGGCCGATCGTGATGGGACTTCCCGAGAGGTTGGCCAGCACCGTGGCGCCGGCCAGAGCCGCCCGTGACGACGGCGGGATGGGGACCCAGACGTCCTCGCACACCTCGGCGTGCAGCACGAGGCCCGGCACGTCGCGCACGTCGAACAGCAGGTTGTTGCCGAACACGGTCTCGAGCTGACCGACCCGGATGGAATCTCCCGCCCACGGCTCACCCGGCGCGTACCAGCGCCGCTCGTAGAACTCCCGATAGGTCGGCAGGTAGGACTTCGGCGCGACGCCCACCAGCTCGCCGCGGTGGATCACGACCGCGCAGTTGTAGAGCCGATTGCGGTGCCGCAGCGGGGCACCGACGACGAGCACGGGGAAGAGGTCGACGGATGCCACGACCAGGCGCTCGATCGCCTGCTCGACGGCATCCAGCACGGCGTCCTGCATCACGAGGTCCTCGATCGAGTAACCGGTGAGGCACAGCTCGGGAAAGAGCGCGACGGCCACCGATTCGTCGTGGCACTCGCGCCATGACTGAAGCACCGCCTCGGCGTTGGTGGCCGGGTCGGCGACTGCCAGCGGGACCGTGCACGCGGCGATGCGCGCGAAGCCGTGCCGGTAGATGCTCTCGAAGGGGAGGCTCATGGCTCCAGTCTGGCAGGGGGCCGGGGCGGCCGAGGGAGGGGTTGCATCCGCTTTCCGAGGCGCACATACTTTCCAGATGGAAACCAAAGGTGCCATCCACCCGCCGACTCCTGACCAGGCGGCGGACCAGCTTGCGCGCGTCGCCGACACCCGGCGGCGGATGCAGGCCGACCCGAGCCGGCGTGCACTGGCGCTGTACGCGGCCTGGAGCTCCGTGGCCTTCGCGGCGTACCTGCTCGTCTTCCTTCTGGCATGGCCGCCGTCCGACGGGGTCTTCTCTCCAGGGCTCGCTCTCATGCCCTTGTTGCTGTTCACCGCCCTCGCGCAGGGCGCCGTCGCGGGGCGGGGAGCCCGGTTCCGCCCCGGCCGCACCGAATGGCTGATCATGACCGCGGCGGTCGTGATCGTCTTCGCCTCGATC
>NZ_JANJFJ010000519.1:0-2456 GCF_024626565.1 Microbacterium sp. zg.Y909 | reverse complement strand
GGCGCCGAAGATGGCGATGCCGCCGTCCCAGACGTTCCAGATGGCGTCCTGCTCGAACGGATTCCACCACTCACGGCCTTCGGCGAAGTAGAAACCGGGGTGGGTGAGCACGTGGAAGATGCGGGCTCCGACGATGCCGAGGATCACTGCGGGCAGCGAGACGTCGATGACGACCCAGGGCTCGCCGCCGCGCTTGGTGAGTCGGTGGTTGGTGAGCAGGACCGCGGCGATGATGCCGGCGATGATGCACAGCGCATAGAAGTGGATGCGCAGCGGGCCCAGCTCCCAGTAGCTGACGGAGGGGCTCGGGATGCTGGCGACGACGTGCGCGACGGCAGTGATCATGGGGATCCGTGTCCTTGCGTTCAGATGACCGGCGGCGGCCGGCCAGAAAAGTCTAGTTCGCGATCGGCGCCGAGCCGGCGGTGAGTGCGCGTGCGGTGGCGGCGAGGGCGTCGAGGCCTCCGTCGCGGAGCGCCCGCACCAGGGCGGTGCCCACGATCGCGCCGTCGGCGTATTCGAGCACTCCCGCCACCTGCTCGGGGGTGGAGATGCCGATGCCGACGCATGCCCGCTCGCATCCGCGGTCGCGCAGGCGCCCCACCAGGGTGCGCGCTGCGGCGTCCAGATCGGCCCGCTCCCCGGTGATGCCCATGGTCGAGACCGTGTACACGAACCCGGTGGAGGCCCCGACGATCAGGTCGAGGCGCTCGTCGGTCGAGGTGGGAGCGGCGAGGAAGACGCGGTCGAGTCCGGTGCGCTCGGACGCGGCGATCCACTCCGCGGCGGAATCGGGCGTGATGTCGGGCGTGATGAGGCCCGCTCCCCCGGCGGCGAGCAGGTCGTCGGCGAAGCGGTCGACGCCGTACTGCAGGACGGGGTTCCAGTAGGTCATGACGAGCACGGGCACATCGACGCGCGCGGTGATCTCGCGGACCGCGGTGAAGATGTCGCGCAGCCGGAATCCGGCGGCCAGAGCCGTCTGGGTCGCCTCCTGGATGACCGTGCCGTCCATCACCGGGTCGGAGTACGGCGGGCCGAGCTCGAGGATGTCCGCACCGTTCTCGGCCAGGGTCACCGCGGCCTCGATGCTCGTCCGCAGGTCGGGGAACCCCAGCGGCAGATAGCCGACGAACGCGCCGCGCCCCTGGGCTGCGGCAGCGTCGATCGCGGCGGCGACACGGGAGGTCACAGCTCGATCCCTTCGCCGGCGGCGGCTTCGTCTTCGGGTGGCGTGACGACGGGAGCGGGGTTCTCATCGCCGTAGAGGCCGAACCAGCGCGCCGCGGTGTCCATGTCCTTGTCGCCGCGCCCCGAAAGGCTGACGACGATCACGGCATCCGGACCGAGTTCGCGCCCGAGGCGCATGGCGCCCGCCAGGGCGTGGGCGGACTCGATCGCGGGGATGATCCCCTCGGTGCGGCTGAGAAGCCGCAGGGCCTCCATCGCCTCGGCATCGGTGGCGGGGATGTACTCGGCGCGGCCGATCGACGACAGCCACGCGTGAGCGGGGCCGACACCGGGATAGTCCAGGCCCGCCGAGATCGAGTGCGACTCGACGGTCTGCCCGTCTTCGTCCTGCAGCACGAAGGTCTTCGCGCCGTGCAGCACGCCGGGCCGACCGCGCTCGATGGATGCCGCGTGACGCAGCGTGTCGACGCCGTCGCCTGCTGCCTCGACGCCGTAAAGGCGCACGCTCTCGTCGTCGAGGAACGCATCGAACATCCCGATCGCGTTCGAGCCGCCGCCGACGCAGGCGACGACGGCGTCGGGGAGGCGCCCGACCTCGTCGAGCAGCTGCGCGCGGGCCTCTTCACTGATGATCTTCTGGAAGTCGCGCACCATCGAGGGGAAGGGGTGCGGGCCGGCGGCGGTGCCGAAGACGTAGTTCGTCGTCTCGACGCTCGCGACCCAGTCGCGGTAGGCCTCGTTGATGGCATCCTTCAGCGTGCGCGAGCCCGTGGTCACCGGAATCACCTCGGCGCCGAGCAGCCGCATGCGGGCGACGTTCAGCGCCTGGCGCTCGGTGTCGACCTCGCCCATGTAGATCGTGCAGTCGAACCCGAACAGCGCCGCCGCGGTGGCTGTGGCGACGCCGTGCTGGCCGGCGCCGGTTTCGGCGATGACGCGCGTCTTGCCCAGGCGCTGGGTGAGCAGCGCCTGACCGATGACGTTGTTGATCTTGTGGGACCCGGTGTGGTTGAGGTCCTCGCGCTTGAGGAAGACCCGGGCGCCGCCGGCGTGCTCGGCGAACCGCGGCACCTCGGTGAGAGGCGACGGGCGCCCGGCGTACGAGCGCAGCAGGCTCTGGAACTCCGCCTCGAACGCGGGATCGGCCTTGGCCGCTTCGTATACCGCGGTCAGCTCGTCGATCGCGGCGATGAGCGACTCGGGCATGTAGCGCCCGCCGAAGTCGCCGAAATAGGGCCCTGCAGCGTCGCGCAGACTCATGAGCC
>NZ_JANJFJ010000518.1:0-2456 GCF_024626565.1 Microbacterium sp. zg.Y909 | reverse complement strand
CCGCGCATCGCCTCGTAGGCGCCGTAGTAGTGCGTCTCGACCATCGACGCCTGGAAGAAGAACGTCAGGAACGTGCCGGACAGGAGCACGACGACGAAGCTCCACAGGGCGATCTCGCCGAGCATGAACGACCAGTGGTCGGGGAAGATCTTGCGACCGAGCTCCTTGACGAGGCCCGAGATGCTCGTGCGCTCGTCGAGGTAGTTCGCCGCACCCGCGACGAAGCGGCCGCCGAGCGGCTTCTCGTCGGAGTTCTTCGACCTCTCGGTCGTTTCCTCAGTGACAGTTGCGGTGCTCAATGACGCTCCCAGAAGCTCGGGCCGACCGGCTCGGTGAAGTCGCTGCGTGCGATGAGGTAGCCCTCATCGTCGACGGTGATCGGCAGCTGCGGCAGCGGGCGCGCGGCGGGGCCGAAGATGACGGCCGCGCCGTCGGTGACGTCGAACTGCGACTGGTGACAGGGGCACAGCAGGTGGTGGGTCTGCTGCTCGTACAGGGCGACGGGGCAGCCGACGTGCGTGCAGACCTTGGAGTACGCCACGATGCCGTCGTACGACCAGTCCTTGCGCTCCTCGGTCTCTTTGAGCTGCTCGGGGAGCATGCGCACGGCAAGGACGATCGCCTTGGCCTTCTCTTCGAGGTAGCCGTCATGGTGGCTCAGGGACGCGAGCGACTCGGGGATCACCTGCACGACCGATCCCAGCGTCAGGTCGGCGGCACGGATCGGCAGACCGCTGGGGTCGTGCGCCAGACGCTCGCCTTCCTTCCACATGGTGTGGCTGAGCAGGTACACCGGGTCGCCGGCGTGGGGGTGCTCGGGAGTGTTCTCGGGCGCCAGGCCGCGGAACAGCGTGATGCCGGGGACGACGGATGCCACGACGGCGGCGATCAGCGAGTTGCGGATCATCGTGCGACGACCGAAACCGGACTCCTCGTTGGCCTCACGGAAGACATCGACGGCGGCTTCGCGCGTCGTGTCGCGGCCGCGGGTGGCGTGACGCGGCTCGGTGAACTCCTTGTCGGACATGATCGCCTTGGACCAGTGGATCGCACCGATGCCGATGGCCAGCAGCGCGAGCCCGATGCCGAGTCCGATGAAGAGGTTGTTGTTGCGGATGTCGATGAGCGACCCGCTCTCGATCGGGAAGATCATGTAGGCGGCGACCGCCCAGATGCTCCCGGCGAGGGAAAGGTAGAACAGGGTGTACACCGTGCGCTCGGCCCGCTTCATCGCGGCGGGATCCTTGTCGGTGATGCGTGCGCGGTGCGGCGGCAGGCCGGGGTTGTGCACGGGGTCGGATACCGCGACCGCGAGCCCCGGGGAAGGCTTCCAGGAAGCCCTCTCGTGCTCGAGCGCGTCGTCCTCGTGTGTCATGGTGCTCCTCGTGCGTTCCGTGATGCTGTGTCAGTGATCGATCAGTTCGACTTCGCCGTGATCCACACGGTGAGTGCGATCAAACCGCCGATACCGAAGATCCAGATGAAGAGACCCTCCGACACGGGGCCGAGCGAGCCGAGGGTGAAACCGCCGGGAGACGGGTTCTCCTGCATGTACAGCAGCGACGAGATGATGTCGCGCTTCTCGTCCGTGGTGAGCGTCAGGTCGTTGAAGACGGGCATGTTCTGCGGGCCGGTCACCATCGCGGCGTAGATGTGCAGCGCGCTGGTGTCGGTGATGGGCGGCGCGTACTTGCCCTCGGTGAGGGCGCCACCGGCCGCAGCGACGTTGTGGCACATCGCGCAGTTGATGCGGAAGAGCTCCGCGCCCGCCGAGACATCGCCTTCGCCGTCGAGGACGCGCGCGTCGGGGTAGCTCGGGCCGGGGGCGACGGACTGCGTGAACGCCGCGATCGCTTCGATCTGCTCCTGCGTGAACTGCACCGGCTTCTGCGGAGCCTGCGGGCCCTGCATCTGCAGCGGCATGCGGCCCGTGGCCATCTGGAACTCGACCGAGAGTTCGCCGACTCCGTACAGCGACGGGCCGTTCGCGGAGCCCTGGAGGTCCAGTCCGTGACAGGTGGCGCAGTTGGCCTGGAACAGCTTCTTGCCGTCTTCGACCGTGAGTGCAGAGGAAACGGTCTGCGGCTCGGAGGCGGCCACGGCAGCAGATGCTCCCGCGTAGACGCCGCCGGTGACGAGAAGGCCGATGCCGATGAGGGCGGCGGCGGCCCAGGGGCTGCGGCGGCCGTTCGAGCGGCGAGGGGTGTGTCGTGCCATGGGCTTTTTCAGCTCGCTCTCAGCTCGCGAAGGGCAGCAGGTAGATGACGGCGAACAGGACGATCCACACGACGTCGACGAAGTGCCAGTAGTAGGACACGACGATCGCGGTGGTCATCTCCTTGCGCCCGAAGTTCTTGACCGCGTAGGCGCGGCCGATGACCATCAGGAAGGCGATCAGGCCGCCGGTGACGTGCAGCGCGTGGAAGCCGGTCGTGATGTAGAAGGCCGACGCGTAC
>NZ_JANJFJ010000517.1:0-2466 GCF_024626565.1 Microbacterium sp. zg.Y909 | reverse complement strand
TATGCGCACTACCGGGCGACGGATGCCACGTGCATGGCGTTCGGGGGCATGCTCTGGCTGGGGGGCTACGGGGACGGTCCGCCGGTGCAGCCGGCCGGACACCAGTCGTTCCGCGCCGGGAGCCTCTTCGGCGCGGTCGCATCGATGTCCGCGCTGCTCGCGGAGGGTGACGCGCGGGGCGAGCTCATCGACGTGTCGGTGCAGGAGTGCGTCTCGCTCGGCCTCGAGAACGCGATCCAGTTCTACGACCTCGAAGGGCACGTGCGACGCCGCCACGGCGGCACGCAGAAGCAGGCGGGGTTCGGCGTGTTCCCCTGCGCCGACGGATTCGTCTTCCTCATCGCCGCCGGCATCGGCGGCAACAGGTTCTGGCCGAACTTCGTCGGGTGGATGGCGTCCGAAGGCGTCGCCGACGCGCAGATCCTGCAGCAGGAGCGCTGGGGAGAGCGCGGCTTCGTGGAGAGCACCGAAGCGAAGGAGCTCTTCTGGACGATCTTCACCGGATACTCCTCGCTGCACTCCAAGGATGAGCTGCTGCGCGCGGCGATCGAGTGGAACGTGCCCCTCTCCCCCGTGATGACCATGTCGGAAGTGCACCGTTCTGAGCAGCTGCGGGCGCGGGAGTTCTTCGCCCCGACGGCGATCGACGACGCCCACGCCGACGCGCCGGGTGCCCCCTACCGACTGGACGGCACGCCCTGGCAGCACCGACGGCCGGCCCCGCGGCCCGGCGAGCACACCGAGCAGATCCTGGCGGAGGTCGGCTTCTCCGCCTCGGCTGTGGACGATCTGCGCCGGGATGGAGGCATCGCATGAGACGTCCACTGACGGGCGTGCGCGTCATCGACTTCAGCTGGGTCGGTGCCGGGTCGTACGCGACGAAGATCCTGGCCGATCTCGGCGCCGAGGTCATCAAGATCGAGAGCACGAAGAAGGTCGACGGCATCCGCCTGAGCCCGCCGTTCGCCGGCGGACAGAGCGGGGTGAACCGCAGCGGCTATTTCGCCGACCGCAACACCAGCAAACGCAGCATGCTGCTCAACCTCAAGGAGCCCGCGGCCGTCGACATCGCGCTGCGGCTGGTCGCGCAGGCGGAGCTGGTCTGCAACAACTTCTCTGCCGGCGTGATGGATCGCCTGGGCCTGGGCTACGAAGCGGTGGCACAGGTCAACCCCCGCATCATCTACCTCTCCATGTCGATGAACGGCGACAGCGGACCCGAACGTCACGCCCGCGGGTACGGCGCGATGATGAGTGCCATCACGGGCCTGCACCACTTGAGCGGCATTCCCGGGCTCGCGCCCGCCGGCACCGGCACGAACTATCCGGACCACATCCCCAACCCCGGGCACGCGGCGTTCGCCATGCTGGCGGCGCTGCGCCACAGCCGGCGCACCGGCCGGGGGCAGCGGATCGACATGGCCCAGACCGAGGCCATGCTCGCCACCCTGGGCCCGGAACTGCTGGACTGGACCGTCAACGGCAACGATCGCGATCCGCTGGGCAACAGCGGCGAAGGGCTCTACTGGCAGGACGTGCTGCCCACGGCGGGTGACGACGACTGGATCGCCATCTCCACCCCCACCTCGCGGGAGTGGGACGCGCTGCTGGCGACGCTGGGGCTTGCCGCCGGGTCCTCTCGCGAGCACGCCCTCGGCGACGTCGCGACCGCCGTCGCCGCGCGCGGCAACCGGGAACTCGCCGAGGCGCTGCAGGCGGCGGGCATCCCCGCGGCCCCCGTGCTCTCCCCGCCGGAGGTCATCGCGGATCCGCAGCTGACACACCGGGAGCACTGGCGCATCCTCGACCACCCCGAGATGGGGCGCACCCTCTACAACGGCCAGCCGTTCCGCTTCGCCCGCCACGAAGTGCAGCCGACCAGGCCGGCGCCACTGCTCGGGCAGCACACCGACGAGATCTGCGAACAGCTGCTGGGCCTCAGCCCGCAGGAGATCGCGGACCTGCGCACCACGGACATCCTCAGCTAAGAACGAGCGGGAGAAGGAGAACATGACTCGTACGCGACGCGCGACGGCGATCATCGGCATCGGCCAGACCGACTGGAGCGGAGACTGGAGGCGAGTGCGCGCCGGCGAGAAGCCGGCGGACTCGGTCGGATACGCCGCACAGGCATTCCAGGACGCGCTGCGCGATTCCGGCATCCCCAAGGACGACATCGACGGCCTCATCGTGGGTCCGACGACGGCCTACGAGCGGATGGGCGAGGTCCTCGGCCTCAACGTCCGCTGGGGCGGTCAAGCGGATGCGGTGCAGTCGGTTCTCCAGGCGCAGATGGCCATCGAAGCCGGCTACGCCAAGGTGATCGCGCTGGTGTACGGCAACGACCAGCGCTCCGCCGGCACGCAGTACGGCGGCCCGAGCGCCATGGGCGGACAGTCGTTCCTCTCGTACGTCTACCACTCGCCCTGGGGCATGACCTCGCAGGGTGCGCTGTACGCGCTGACC
>NZ_JANJFJ010000062.1:0-16770 GCF_024626565.1 Microbacterium sp. zg.Y909 | reverse complement strand
TGGCCTATGTCGCCGCGGGGCGCCTCGACGGATACTTCGAGCGCGGCCTTCACCCGTGGGACCACGCCGCCGGCGTGCTGCTGGTCGAAGAGGCCGGTGGCGTCGCCGCAGGCGTTCCGGGTTCCGCGCCCACGCGGGAGATGACCATCGTGGGAAGCGCTGAGCTTGTCGCCAGGCTTTCAGCCATCGTTTTCGCCGGCGCCGCCGGGAACAAAGCGACGACTCCGTAAGCGAGCTGAGCGCGACGTGGCATTCGGCGTCCGCGCGGGGTAGTGTTTACCTGATCGTTACTTTTCTCGCCCGAACGAGAACAGTGACGTCACCCCCCACCCGAAGACGTCCCTCGTCCCCGCGAGCGGCCGACCCGAGAGCCCCCTGATTTGACCCTCGACGCCCCGTCGGCCGTCGCCGCGCCTCTGCGCCGCTCCAGCCGTATCGTCACCACGCCTGCACCGCAGCCGGAGCGCGTGCTGACCCGCGCGGAGCTGCGCCGCCGGGCCGCTCGGCAAGCCGAAGTCCACGACCGGCGTATCGACGCAGACCCGGCGACGCCCGCTGCCCCGCGCGAGCAGGCGCAGTCCGATGTCGCAGCGGCGGATGCCGCGCAGACACACGCCGCAGAGCTGGCTGTCTTCCTGGTCGCTGCGGCCACAGTGGAGCTTCCGGCCGCGCTGGAGAACAGCGCCGCAGTTCTCCCTGAGGTTCAGGATGACGCTCACGACGACGCCGGTGCCATGCCGGTGGCATCCACCTTCCCGATCGCCTGCGCCGTGCCGCCGGCCGCCGTCCCCACTTCGCGACGAGCGCGCCGCGCGGCCGGTGCGTCTGCGCCGGAGAAGCTCGCCTCGGATGAGTTCGAGCGTGCGGCGCGCCTGTTCTGCTTCGAGGGTGGGGCGTCCGCCCCGGCGCCTGCTGCGGCGCCGCGGCTGGCTCGACCCGGGACCATCGCCCACACAGCCGGCGACGCGGCGCGCCCACCGCGCATGGCGCTGGCACGTCGACGACTCGCCGCGGCATCCGCCTCGCTCGGCGCCATGAGCGTGGTGGGTCTGCTCGCCATCGGTCTGACGACGCCCGCCGGCGCGATGGCGTCGGTGGCCGGCAGCAAGCCCGCCGGCGCCGCCTCGACGTCGCTGACGACCGCGGCGTCGTCCTCTCAGGACCACGAGGAGATCCAGGCGTTCGTGTCGTCGGCCTCGAATGAGAGCGTCGACCTGGCGCGGGACGAGACGTACTCGACGGCCACGATGGCCGACCTGGCGGCAGGCTCCGGGGTTCGCAACTTCGACAACTCGTTTCTGAACAACCCGAACTCGCCCGTGCAGTGGCCGTTCCCGGTCGGGGTGCCTTACACGTGGGGCTTCCAGATGCGCGACGGCAGCATGCACCACGGCATCGACTTCGTTCCTGGTCAGGGCGCCGAGATCCACGCGATCGCCGACGGCACCGTGCGCGTCGCGACAGAGGCCGGTGGCCTGTACGGCGTCCATGTCGTCGTCGATCACGTCGTCGATGGCGAACTCGTCTCGAGCCACTACGCACACATGGAATACGGCTCGCTGCGGGTGAAGGCGGGCGACACCGTCAAGGTCGGCGACGTGCTCGGCACCGTCGGTGACACGGGGTACTCCTTCGGCGCGCACTTGCACTTCGAGATCTGGCAGAACGGGACGACGAGGATCGACCCGCTGGAATGGATGCGCGATCACACCGCCGGGTGAGCTCGCGTTTCAGAGCAGGCCGCGGCTCTGATATCCTCTTCTAGTTGCCTGCTTGCGGGCAGCACGCCCCGATAGCTCAGTGGCAGAGCACTTCCATGGTAAGGAAGGGGTCGTCAGTTCAATCCTGACTCGGGGCTCGCAGCATCCACCGGATGCACGCGGCAGGGTAGCTCAGTTGGTGAGAGCGCACGACTCATAATCGTGAGGTCGCGGGTTCGAACCCCGCTCCTGCTACCGAAGAGAAAGCCCCGGATCCCCGGGGCTTTCTTCGTAGGTTCGCGGATCACGGTCCTCTCGTCGTGGCCGCGCAGGATGCTCCTGAGACCCGGGTCACGCCGTGATCAGCACCTTCAGCGCCTTCGTCTCCGCTGCGCGGCCGAACACGTCGTACGCCTCCTCGATCCTGTCGAGCGTGAAGTCGTGGGTGACGAACATCGACGCCTCGAGCTTGTGCTGCTCGACGAGCTTGAGCAGGGTGTCGGTGGTGTTCGCGTTGACCAGCCCCATGGTGATCGCGATGTTCGCGATCCACAGCCGGTCGATGGGCAGCTCGACCGGCTTGCCGTGCACACCGACGTTGGCCACGACGCCGCCGGGGCGCACGATGTCCAGCGCAGCGGCGAAGGTGGCGGGGATGCCGACCGCCTCGATGGCGACATCGACGCCGAGCCCGTCGGTCATCGCCATGACCTGGTCGCGCCAGTCGGCATCCGACGACAGCACGCCGTCGGTGGCGCCGAACTGCTTCGCCTGCTCGATGCGGTTGGCGTCGAGGTCCATCGCGATGACGCGCGACGGGCCGTACAGGCCCGCCGTCGCGATGGTCGCGAGCCCCACCGGCCCCGCGCCGATGACGGCCACGACGTCGCCGGCCTTGACCTTGCCGGCCTGCACGCCGATCTCGTGCCCGGTGGGCAGGATGTCCGACAGCAGGATCGCCTCGGCGTCGGTCACGGTCTCCGGAACCTTGTAGAGCGAGTTCTCGGCGTACGGGATGCGCACGTACTCGGCCTGCGTTCCGTCGATGAGGTGTCCGAGGATCCAGCCGATGCCGGACTGCCCCTCCGGGGCCAGGCAGTGCGAGTACACCTGCTTGCGGCAGTAGGCGCAGTGCCCGCAGGCGCTGATGCAGGAGATGATCACGCGGTCGCCGATGGCGAGACCTTCCACCGCCGCACCGATCTCGGTGACCGTCCCCACCCCCTCATGGCCGAGGATGCGGCCCTCGGTGACCGCCGGGACGTCGCCCTTGAGGATGTGCAGGTCGGTGCCGCAGATCGTCGTGGCGTCGATCTTGACGATGGCATCCGTCGCGTTCGTGATGACCGGATCCGGCACCTCCTCCCACGCCTTCTCGCCTGCACCGCGGTATACGAGAGCCTTCATGACCGTCCCCCTGTCATCGTCGTGGGGCCATGCTCCTCCCCTCGCCGCCCGCGCGACAGGCCCCCTTGTCGCACCCTGATCGCGGCAGTAGCGTCAGCGGCACAGTGTGCATCATGCGAGTCCCGGTGGTGCATCCCGAACGCTGCCCGTCACGGTGCGTTGCGGGCAGCCTGATCGTAAAGTAGGCAATTCCATGGCTGATCTGATCGTCATCGCCTTCGACTCCGAGCCCGACGCCGAAGCGGCGTACAACACGGTGCAGCAGTTGCAGGACGACATGGTGGTGCAACTGGCCGGCCTGGCGCTGGTCAAGGTGAACAGCGAGGGCAAGACGAGCGTCGAATATCCGGGCGGCCTCGCGAACATCGGGTTCGGGGCTCTCGGCGGGGCGTTGTTCGGCACCCTCATCGGCATCCTCTTCTTCGTTCCGGTCGGCGGACTCGTCCTCGGCGGGCTCGTCGGAGCCTTGTTCGCAGGTCTCGACAAGGCCGGCATGGACTCGGAGTTCCGTCGCCGCGTGCAATCGGCGGTCTCGTCCGGCAAGTCGGCCGTCGTGATCTACGCGACGAAGCTGACGGCCGACAAGTTCGCCGCCGCGCTGGCCCCCTTCCACGGCACCCTCATGCAGACCTCGCTGTCGGAGGCGGACGAGCGTGAGCTTGTGCACGACTTGAGCGGTGGCGCGCAGGCCCAGGCGCCTGCCCCCACGGCCGCCGAGTAGTCGCGCGGGGCTGCGCCGACTTGCCCACAAGTGAGGTCGGCGCAACCCCGATGTGCACCCCGGCCGGTGCTCCTAGTGTGGGCGGATGCCAGTGAAGACTCTGTGGCTCGTCCGACACGGCGAGAGCGTGGGAAACGTCGCGGCGACGCGCGCTGAGCGCGAGGGCCTCGAGCGCATACCGATCGACATCCGCGACTCCGACGTGCCGCTGTCGCCGACCGGTGAGCAGCAGGCGGAGGCGCTGGGCGAATGGCTGATGGAGCACCGCGCTGCGATCGAGACGTTCTGGGTCTCGCCATACCTGCGCGCCCGTCAGACGCTGGCGATCGCGCTCGGCGACGATCCGGCGCCCGTCGTCGTCGATGAGAGGCTGCGGGATCGGGAGCTCGGCATCCTGGACCTGCTCACCACCCGCGGGGTGGCCAGGCTGCACCCCGAAGAGGCAGAGCGCCGACGCCACCTCGGCAAGTTCTACCACCGGCCCCCGGGCGGCGAATCGTGGGCCGACGTCGCCCTTCGGCTGCGGTCCCTCCTCGGCGACCTGCTGGTCACGCCGCAGGAGTCCGCGCTCATCGTCGCCCACGATGCGGTGGTCACCCTCATCACGTCATTGCTGCGCCGCATGCAGGAGCAGGAGATCCTGGAATTCGCGTCGGGCAACCCGGTGCTCAACGCCTCGGTGACCCGGCTGGAATTCGCAGTCGACGACTGGCAGATGCCGCTCTTCTCCGACGTCAGCCACCTGCGCGAAGAGGGCGCGACGGTCACCGTGCATCCCGGAACGCCCGACATCGGCGATCCCGAACCCGCAGACGCTCCAGGGGGCGAGCGAGCATGACCGAAACGCGCGACACCACCCCGGAGCCGGTCACCCGCGAACTGCTGTCGGCGTGGGGACTTCCCGACCCGGGCGCCGACAAGAAGTCCCGCGGCGACGTCATCGTGGTCGGGGGCTCTCGTCGCACCCCCGGGGGCATCATGCTGGCGGGTGAAGCCGCGCTGCGTGTCGGAGCAGGCAGGCTCAGCGTCTTCGTGCCGGGCTCCATCGACGCCCAAGTCGGCACGGTGCTGCCCGAGGCCGGCATCTACGCCCTGCCCGAAAAGGCATCCGAGCCCTTCGACGGTCCGGCGCGGCAGAAGATCGCCGCGGCGGATGCCGTGCTGGTCGGCCCCGGCTTCGACGACGCCGACGAGACGCGCGACACGCTCCTTGCCATCGGTGACGCGGAGCCGGCGCGTCTCGTGCTGGACGCCTACGCACTCGGGGTGCTGCCCGACGT
The DNA here is from genome assembly GCF_024626565.1 of Microbacterium sp. zg.Y909. NCBI lineage: Bacteria > Bacillati > Actinomycetota > Actinomycetes > Micrococcales > Microbacteriaceae > Microbacterium > Microbacterium sp. zg.Y909. The sequence goes on along the minus strand of NZ_JANJFJ010000062.1, from coordinate 11,662 downwards.
CGACCGCGCGCGGCTGCCGGAAGAGCTGCTGCTCACTCCCAATCGCGAGGAGCTGGCGATTCTGCTCGGCGAGGACGCCGACGACTTCGGCGACGATCTGGCTGCTGCGGTCGCACACGTCGCCCGCCGCTACCTCGCCGTGGTGACGTGCTACGACGTCGTCGCCGCGCCCGACGGCGCGTCCTGGCGGATCGAGGGCGGGGGGCCGGGCCTGGCGACGTCGGGCAGCGGCGACGTGCTGGCCGGTGCGGTCACCGGCTTCGTCGCGCGCGGGACGGGGTTGGAGAGGGCGGCGGTCTGGGGATCGGCCGCACACGCGCGCGCCGGCGATCGGCTGACCGAGCGCCTGGGACTCGGGTTCCTCGCCCGCGAGCTGGCTGCCGAGTTGCCGCTCGGGCTCAACGACCTGCTGTAGCAACCGGAGCGTTCCATCCGAGGGGGCTTGCGCTGGCCCTCTAGCATGGCGGTGTGGACTCGATTGGGGAATCAGACGCCCGCACTTCCGCCCGCGACCGGCGCAAACCGCCTCGGCGGCTGAGCCGGGCGGGGATCGCAGGGGTGGTGCTGGCCGCGCTCGCCGCGGTGGCTGCGCTGATCTGGGTGGTCGCGCCTCTCGCGGTCACGGTTCAGAGCGGTCCGGCTCCGACGCAGACGACGCTCGTCCCGCTCATCACCTCGACGGTGCCCGCAGGCGCGTCGGCGGTCATGGCGGGACCGGGCATCGACCCGACGGGCCAGACCGTGTCGACCGACGGGGTGCGCGCTTTCATCGCGAGCCTGCCCGCCGAGGGGGTGCGGGTGATCGAAGTGCCCGCCGGCAGCGTGATCCAGTTGGACGGCACGATCGAGATCCCGGAGCGCACGATCGTGCGTGGCGGGGGAGAGCTGCGGTGGACCGGGGGCATCGCCCAGTCGGCCGCCCTGAGCGTCGTGGGTGACAACGTGCAGATCACCGGGGTGACCCTCACGAACCCCAACGAACTGGGCACGGCCGACGGTGACCGCAACTACGGCATCGAGATCAAGGCATCCGATGTGCGCATCATCGGCAACCATCTGGAATCGTTCCAGAACGGCATCGCCGTGCGCTATGGCGGCGAATACCACGACATCATCATCGCCGACAACCGTGTCAAGGACATCGTGGGCGTGGGGGGAGGGCCCGACTCGGGGGAGAACATCGGGGAGGATCGCGGCGACGGCATCGTCGTGTGGGGTGCACAGGCGACGGTCACCGGCAACATCGTCAACGCCAAGCCGGGGACGGACGCCCGCGTCGGCATCCACACCGAGAGCATCACGCTCGAAAACGCCACCGACGCCCCGCACTCCGCGTCGATGGTCACCATTTCGGACAACGTGGTCTACGGCACCTTCCGACGGTCGATCGTCAGCGAGAACGTCGCGCACACCACCATCACCGGCAACACCGTGGCGGATGCCACGTGGTGGGGGATCGCCGTCATTCTGCAGTCGGACGACAGCGTCGTCAGCGGCAACACCGTCATCTTCACCCGCACCGATTCTGATCGCCAAGGTCAGAACTACGACCCCCAGCGGGGTCCGATCATGATCTATGGAGGAGTGCAGCGCGCACTGGTCACGGGTAACTCCCTCGTGGTCGCCGAGGGGGCGTCGGCCCGTGCCTTCGTCACCGTCCAGGGCGCCGGCGACCAGATCCCCACCGACATCACGGTGGACGGAAACACCGGCGCGATCGAGGGCGGCGCAGTCGAGAACGGAGTCGCCACAGCGGGCGCGGTGCGCGGGTTGCGCGTCACCGACAACCGTCTGTCGGGTTTCACCGGGGCGGGGGTGGCGATCGGCGGCGCGTCGGACTATGTCGTGGACCGCAACGAGCTGCGCGGCGCCGATGCGCGAGCCGGTGTCACGGCGGAGAAGGCCTCCGGCCGGATCACCGACAACGTCATCCGCGGAGTGGTGACCGAGGTGGAAGCGCCGGCAGGCGCCGTCGTGGACGGCAACGGCGCGCGGTAGCCCGGCTCGGAGCGGCGATTGGACAGCACGCCCGCATCTGCCAGACTGGCCCGACCGAACTGCCGGGGGTGGCGGGCTCGGTTCTGGGGACACGGCGCGATCGCGTCAAGGGGGGACTCTCGTGCGACGCCTGCTGTATCTGTCGGCATTTCTGCTCGTACCGGCACTGAGCGCGGTCACGCCGCTGGTGGCGGTGCCCGCGATCACCGCCTCTGCAGGTGCCGGTGGGTGGGAAGCGTATGCACTGGGCATCTCCATCGGGTCGCTCGTGTGCGTGATCGTGGAACTCGGCTGGCCGCTGACCGGCCCGCAGCGCGTCGCCGCTGAGGCGCCGGGCGTCCGGTGGGCGACGCTGCTGCAGTCACTGCGCACGCGAGCGATGGCGTTGATCGTGCTGGCGCCCGTGGCCATCGTGCTGGCCGTCGCGCTGACGCAGGCGACGGGGTCGGAGCACGAGACCACTACCGTGCTCATGGCCTTCGCCAGCGCCGCCGCGGGGCTGTCCTGCAGCTGGTACTTCACCGGCGTCGGGCGGCCGCTGCGGATCCTGACCTCCGATGCCATCCCGCGGGCCCTGATGGTCACGGTGGCCGCCATCGCCGTGGCGAACGGGGCGCCCATCTGGGTGGTGCCGGTCGGCTACCTCTTGGCCGTGCTGTACGGCCCGGCTGCGGCCCTCTCGCTGGCACGGGATGAGCGGGAGGGGCGGGTGACCTTCACCCTTCGTGAGGACCTTCGCTCCATCCGGTCGCAGTGGGCAGCCATGAGCGGGCGATCCGTCGCGGCCCTGTACATGGCCTTGCCGGTCACCCTCGTCGCCGCTTTCGCGCCGTCGGCCCTTGCGGTCTTCGCCGCAGCCGACCGACTCATGCGCATGGCGCTCACCGTGCTTCTCGCGCTACCCAATGCCATGCAGAACTGGGTGGGGTCGGCGTCGTCCGCGGTCGAGCGCCGGCACCGGATCCAGCGCGCGATCCTCGTCAACACCGGCATGGGTGTGGTCGCCGGGGCCGGCTTCGCCCTGCTCGCACCCTGGGTGAGCACCGTGCTCTTCAGCGGCACCGTCGACATCGACCCCCTGCTCGCGGTGGTCTCCGGCGGCGTGCTCGCGCTGGTCTGCGTCTCGCGGGCCACCGGACCGCTCGGCCTGGTCCGATACGGCCGCATCCACACGCTGACCGTCTCGGCGACGGCAGCGGCCGTCGTCGGGGTGCCGGCCATCTGCGTCTTCGCGGCGCTCGGAGGCGCGATCGGGGCTGCCCTCGGTGAAGTCGTCGCCGAGATCACGGCCATCTCGATCCAAGCGGCCGCGCTGGGCGCTGCGATCCGGCGCGATCGCGGATCCGGCACCTGACGCGGCGACGCGGCGTGTCAGCGTGCTGTGGGAGAGTGAACCCATGTCAATCCCCGCGCGCGACGGCCGGCCCATGATGCGGATCGGCGAACTCGCGGAGCGCACCGAGATGTCCCACCGCACCATCCGTCATTACGACGAGGTCGGCCTGTTCCGTCCCACGGGGCGGACCGAGGGGGGCTTCCGCCTGTACACGGCCGCTGACGAGGCGAGGCTGCTGCTCATCCGCAGGATGAAGCCGCTGGGCTACACCCTCGAGGAAATGGCAGACCTTCTCAGCGTGGTCGACGCGCTCGCGGCCGACCCTGCGGATGCCACCATGAGGGCGAGGCTGGAGAAGATCCGCGAGGGCGCGATGGAGCGTCGCGAAAGACTCAGCCGCCATCTTGCCGCGGCGCACGAATTCGTCGAGCGGCTCAAGGCCTTGTAAAGACGGGCTGAATAACTCTTACGTTACGGAAGAGTTGCGCTAACGTGACCCCATGGGGGCACAGGGTCGATTGCGGTGGATGGATCTCACGCGGGGCACCGCGATCCTGCTGGTCGTGCTTCATCACAGCATCGAGATCCCCGAGACCCTCGGCGTGGGTGCCCCGCGCGCTCTCGCTGCCGTCGACGCGGTCTTCGCGCCGTTTCGCATGCCGCTGCTCATGTTCCTTTCCGGCATGCTCCTGCCGCGATCGTTCCGTCGCCCGGCGCGCGACTACTTCGTCGGCAAGGCGCGCGGCATCCTCTGGCCCTACCTTGTCTGGTCGCTCATCGTCTTGGCCATCGCGGGGGAGCTCTCGGCGAGGATACTGCTCAATGTCGTGGTGTATCCGCCGACGTACCTCTGGTATCTCTGGTTCCTCTTCGCCTTCTACGTCATCGCGTGGGTGTTGCACCGGTTCTCGGTGCCTCCGCTGGGGGCATCCGCCGTCATCCTCGTCGCCTCCATGTTCCTTCCCGACGACTATCGCCTCGCCCGTTTCGCATTCCTGATGGCGTTCTTCTTCGCCGGTTGGTGGTGGGCGCAGGCGGAGGAGAGGCTGCGCATCGGGCTGCGGACGCGAGTGGCGATCGTTGCCGTCGGGTTGTTGCTGGCGGCCGCGACGGCGGTGCTGTCGGCCACCGGCACGGTGGAGCGGTACGAGGCGTCGTTCGCCTGGGGCACGGTCGGGCTGATCGCGGCGATCGCGCTCGGGCTTCCCTCGACGGCAACCCGGCGCTGGGCGCGCCCGCTGGAGTTCGTAGGCCGCAATTCCATCGTCTTCTACGTCTCTCACTACCCCGTGATCCTGGCGCTGGACTCGTGGCTGCTCGCCGCCACTGACGACGGCTCGCTGTGGATCTCGGCCACGCTCACGATGGTCGCCGCGTTGGCGGTCGGGGTCGTCCTCACCGTCGCTCGGGACCGCATCCCGGTGGTGCGGTGGCTGTTCGAGTGGCCGATGCGCCGTGCCGTGCGGACCGCGTCCTGAGCACGCCGCGGTGACGCCTTCCGGGCAGCCGTCGTGCCGTAGGCAGGTCCCGGCGGAGCAGGGCCCGACGTCAGGTCAGCGAGCGGGTGACTCCTGGCCGTCGGCGACCACATCCAGCGCCTCGGTGTCGAAGTGCTCGGAGATCAGCAGGATGCCCCCTGACGAGTTGGCGCTGCTGGCCAGCTCTTCGACCCACGTGCGGCTCAGCTGCGCCGGCTCCGGGTCATCGAAGACGAACCGCAACGGAATCGAGGGGTGGATCCAGACGGTGCTTCGCCCGCGGGGCTGATCGTCGGGGTGCCGCCACGAGACCGTGAAGCTCTCGCCGCGGCGGAGCTTGGTCGCGATGACGACCTTGAGGTGGGCCAGAGCCCGATCCTCGATGTGCACAGGCGTCGATTCGCCGCCGTAATAAAGCGTACCCAAAACGCCACTTCCTCAGTTCCGGCCAGTACTGGCATTCGACCCGACCAGCGGGGAGCTGTTCCAGCTTACCCTTACGTCGCGCCGGGGCCATGCGCAACCTCTCGCTCGCATCCGCTTGTCCGGCTTACGGTGCCTGCATGGTGTTCCTCCTGGTGGGCGGTCCGAGAGATGGGCAGCTCGTCGACGACCTCCCCCGTGGGTATGCCGTCAGGTCGTCCGGATCGCGCGGTCCGGCCATGACGCTCTTCGACGACCTCGTCGTGGAGGAAGCCGTCTGGCGGGGACCGTGGGGGCTGTGACCGCGATGTCCACGCGCCTGTCTGCTCCGGCCGTGCGAGGGTTGGATTCATGACTGTTCCCACCCTCTCCCTCAATGACGGCCACACCATCCCGCAGCTGGGCTTCGGCGTGTTCAAGGTCGACCCGGCCGAGACCGAGCGCATCGTCAGCGATGCGCTCGAGATCGGCTACCGGCACATCGACACAGCCGCTGTCTACGGGAACGAAGAGGGCGTCGGCCGCGCGATCGCCGCCTCCGGCATCCCGCGTGACGAGCTGTTCGTCACCACGAAGCTGTGGAACGCGGACCAGGGCACGCAGTCGGCGTTCGACGCGATGGATCTCAGCCTGCAGAAGCTCGGTCTGGACTTCGTCGACCTGTACCTCATTCACTGGCCGCGCCCCGACCTGGATCGGTACGCGGAGTCCTGGCGCGCCCTCGAACAACTGCGCGAGCGGGGACTGACCCGCTCCATCGGCGTCTCCAACTTCCACCGGTCGCACATCGAGCGCATCATCGCGGAATCCGACACCGTGCCCGCGGTCGACCAGATCGAGCTGCATCCCGCCTTCGCTCAGCGGGAGCTGCGCGCCTTCATCGAGCCGCTCGGGATCCGCACCGAGGCGTGGGGGCCGCTCGGGCAGGGCAAGTACGATCTCTTCGGCGAGCAGCCGATCGTGGATGCCGCGGCCGCTCACGGAGTGACCCCCGCCCAGGTGGTGCTGCGCTGGCACCTGCAGCAGGGGATCATCGTGTTCCCCAAATCCAACTCGCGTGAGCGCATGGCGGAGAACTTCGACGTGTTCGGGTTCGAGCTGTCCGCGTCCGAAATGGCTGCGATCGACGACCTCGACCGCGGGCAGCGGGTCGGATCCGACCCCGACCTGCCGCAGAACTGAGCGCCAGGACGGCGCTGCGGCGCCGGATAGGCTGACGGGCGCGGCGCGGCACGGTCGCCGCACGAGCGAGGGGAACGTCATGAGCACAACGCCTCCCGGCTGGTACGACGACGGCAGCGGGACGCAGCGGTGGTGGGACGGTGTGGCGTGGACGCAGCACGTGCAGCCCGCGCCGCAGGTGACTGCTTCGGCGGTCGATGCAAGCGTCTCGGGGCCGCCTGCTGTTCCTTCGGCGGCTGAGGCGTTGGCCGGCCTCGACCCCGCCGCGGCGGCGGCCGCGGGTATCGCGCCCGCCGGCACCATGCCGACCACCCCCGGCTACCCCGGCGGCGGCGCGACGGACGCAGCCGTCGGCGGGTACCCCGGCGGATTCCCCGCGGGCCCGGCGTCCGGCGCCATTGGCGCCCCTGCCGGCTATCCCGGGCACGCGCCGGCTGCAGAGCCTCCCCGGAGGTCGCGGCTGTGGATCGTCTTCGTCGTGGTGGGGGTCGTCGTCATCGGCCTCATCGTGCTCGCCGCCGTCTTCATACCGCGGGTGATCGGTGCGCTCACCGCCGGCGGCGCGAGCAGCGGCGGCGAAGCGGAGCGCGTGGCGGTCGAGGTCGTGGAGGCGTACGACGAAGCATGGAGCGACGCGGACTGCGAGCTGTACTTCCGCACCACGACCGAATCGTTCCGCGAGGCGCTCGAGCTTCCCGACTGCGCCGCGTTCGAGGCCGAGGCCGAGCGGTTCGGCGCCGCGACCGATGAGTACGAGATCCAGGTGGACTCGGTCGAACAGGCGGACGGGGTCATCACCGTGTACACGACGGAGAGCTTCCTCACCCTGACCGATGAGACCGGCGAGCCGCTGGCCGATCCGGAACCTGTGGCATCGCCCTACGAGTACACCCTGGTGCGGTCGAACGGTGGCTGGGCCATCGACGACGTGTATTGACGATGACCGATTCTGCAGCGCCCGTTCGGCGCACCCCCCGCTTCATCCTCAGCTGCCTCGGCGTCGGCCTCGCGGCCGGGCTGCTCTCGGGCCTCTTCGGCGTGGGCGGCGGCACGGTCATCGTGCCGCTGCTGGTGCTGCTGCTGCACTTCGACCAGCGGCTCGCGGCCGGCACGTCGCTGGCCGCGATCGTTCCGACGGCGACGGTGGGGGTCATCTCCTACGCGGTGAACGGCTCGGTGGCCTGGGTCCCGGCGTTGATCCTGGCGGGCGCCGCCGTCATCGGCGCACAGCTGGGTTCGTGGCTGCTGGCCCGTGTGAACCAGAACGCCCTCCGCTGGGGTTTCGTCGTGTTCCTCGTCGCCGTCATTGTGTCGCTGTTCATCGTGGTGCCCTCCCGCGATGCCGAGCTGGTGCTGACCTGGGCGTCCGGCCTCGGACTCGTGGCGCTCGGCTTCGTCACCGGCATCCTGGCCGGCCTTCTGGGTGTCGGCGGGGGAGTCGTGGTCGTCCCGGTGCTCATGCTGCTCTTCGGCACCAGCGACCTGATAGCCAAGGGCACGTCGCTGCTGATGATGATCCCCACCGCGCTGTCGGGAACGATCGGCAACGTCCGCCGAGGCAACGTCGACCTCGTCGCCGCGGCGCTGGTGGGGGTCGCCGCTTGCACGACGACGGCGCTCGGAGCATGGATCGCGACCCTGCTGGATCCCTTCACCGCGAACATCCTGTTCGCCGTCTTCCTCACCTTCATCGCCGTTCAGATGGCGCTGCGGGCACTGCGCTCCCGGCGCTCCTAGACCGCTGACGGGCGGCGCGGCTGTGGGAGGATGGAACGCGTGTCCGTGAATCCCGAGCTCGTCGGCCGAGTCTTCCCGCCGACCCCGCCGTACCTCGTGGGGCGGGAGAAGGTGCGTGAATTCGCCCGCGCCGTCTTCGCCACCGACCCGCAGCACACCGACCCGACCGCAGCTGCGGCCCTGGGATATGCCGACGTCGTGGCGCCGCCCACGTTCGCCATGGTGGTGCAGGACCTCGCGCTGCAGCAGCTGCTCTCCGAGCCCGATTCGGGCATCGCCCTGGAGCGCACGATCCACGCCGAGCAGCGGTTCCGCTATTCCCGGCCGATCGTGGCCGGCGACGAGATCACGGCGACGCTGACGGTGAGCACGGTGCGCCCGTTCGGCAAGGGCGCGATGGTCACGAGCGAGACCGAGATGACGGATGCCGCCGGCAGTCACGTCGTGACGGCCGTGTCCGTGCTGCTGGTGGGAGGAGAGGACGCATGAGCGAGCTCACCGTAGGAGACGTCGTCGCCCAGCGCACCGTGCACCTCACCCGCGAGTCGCTGGTGCGTTACGCCGGCGCGTCGGGGGATTACAACCCCATCCACTACCGCGACGACGTGGCCACCCGTGTCGGGCTGCCCGGCGTGCTGGCCCACGGCATGCTGACGATGGGCTTGGCCGTCGAGACGATCGTGCCGTGGCTCGGTGACTCCGGTCGCATCCTCGAGTACGGCGTGCGCTTCACGCGCCCTGTCGTCGTCGACGCCGAGGCGGGCGCCGACGTCGACGTCGTGGCCACCGTGGGCGCGATCCTCGACGACACCCTGCGCATCGACCTCACCGTCTCCAGCGCGGCGACGACGGTGCTCGGCAAGGCTCAGGTCCGGGTGCGCCTCTGACATGCCGGAGATCACTCCCGCTCCTTCGCTGGCGCAGCTGACCACGCTGCGCGTCGGCGGCACCCCGCAGCGCGTCGTCGAAGCGCAGACGCGCGACGAGCTCGTCGAGACGGTGCGACAGATCTGGGCCGAGGGCGAGCCGTGGCTGGTCGTGGGCGGCGGGTCGAACCTGCTGGTGTCCGACGATCCGTTCAAGGGCACGGTCGTGCTGGTCCGCAGCCGCGGCATCGAGCGTCTCGCATCGCCCCGCGACGGGTTCGTGCGCCTGCGGGTGCAGGCCGGTCACGACTGGGATGAGCTCGTGGCGTACACCGTCGCCGAGGGACTCGCCGGGATCGAGGCGATGTCCGGCATTCCGGGCACCACGGGCGCCGCGCCCATCCAGAACGTCGGCGCCTACGGCCAGGAGATCGTGCAGACGCTCGTCGAGATCGAGCTGCTCGACGAGGCCACCGGCGAGGTGGAGACTGTCCCGGCCGCCGAGCTCGGCCTCGGGTTTCGCACCTCGGTCCTGAAGGACCACTACGGCATGGGTGCCCGGCGGCGCGGGGTCATCGTCTCCGTGACGCTGGAGCTGGCCGAGGTCGGGCACGGCGAGTTCCCGGTGCGGGGAGCGCAGCTGCGGCAGGCGCTGCGGCTCGAGCCGGATGCCGCGGTGACCCTGGACTGGGTGCGCGAGACCGTGCTGGCGACGCGCCGGGCGAAGGGGATGGTGCTCGACGACGCCGACCCCGACACCTACAGCGCGGGTTCGTTCTTCCAGAACGCGGTCGTCTCGGCCGGTTTCGCCCGCACGCTTCCCCCGGAATGCCCCCGCTGGCCGATGACCCCCGAGGTCTCCGCGGAGACCGTCATCCCGCTCTCGCAGTTCGACGGCAGCGTGCCGCCGCCGGTGGCGCAGGAATCGGAAGTCAAGGTGAGCGCGGCGTGGCTCATCGAGCACGCGGGGCTGCGCAAGGGCTTCAGGCTGCCGCGCTCGCGCGCCGGACTGTCGACCAAGCACGCCCTGGCACTCACCAACCGCGGCTCGGCCACGGCTGCCGAGCTCGCCGAGCTCGCCCGATTCATCCAGCAACGGGTGCAGGCCGATTTCGGCCTCATCCTGCAGCCGGAGCCGGTGCTGGTGGGCGTGGAGCTCTAGGAACCTCGGCAGGGCGCGGTTCGGCCGGCGATACCGGCCGCCGGGGCGTCAGGCGAAGAGGTCCTGCAGCCGGCGCACGCCCTCGAGCAGCTGGTCGTCGCCGAGCGCGTACGACAGGCGCAGGTAACCCGAGGGGCCGAAGGCCTCGCCCGGGACCACGGCAACCTCGGCCTGGTCGAGGATGAGGTCGGCCAGCTCCAGCGAGGTGGTGGGCGTGACACCGCCCCACGTGCGGCCGAGAAGCCCGCTGACGTCCGGATACACGTAGAACGCGCCGAGCGGCTTGGGCACGGTGACGCCCTCGATCTTCGACAGCTCCTCGACGATCAGCCGACGGCGGCGGTCGAACGCCAGGCGCATCTGCTCGACGTCCTCCTGCGGGCCGGTCAGTGCTGCGAGGGCCGCGCGCTGGGCGATGTTGTTGACGTTGGAGGTGAGGTGGGACTGCAGGTTGCCGGCGATCTTGATGGCGTCGGCCGGCCCGACCATCCAGCCCACCCGCCAGCCGGTCATCGCGTAGGTCTTCGCGACGCCGTTGACCAGCAGGGTCTGTCCCGCCAGCTCCGGCACGGCCTCGACGATCGAGACGGCGCGGACGCCCTCGTAGACCAGGTTCTGGTAGATCTCGTCGGTGATCACCCAGATGCCGTGCTCGAGCGCCCACTCGCCGATCGCCTTGGTCTCCTCGGCGGTGTAGACCGAGCCCGTCGGGTTGGACGGCGAGACGAACACGAGCGCCGTCGTCTTGTCGGTGCGGGCCGCCTCGAGCTGCTCCACGGTCACCTTGTAGTCCTGGTCGGCACCGGCGAACACCTCGACGGGCACGCCGTCGGCGAGGGCGATCGCCTCGGGGTAGGTGGTCCAATACGGTGCGGGCAGCAGCACCTCGTCGCCGGGGTTCACCACCGTCTGGAACGCCTGGTAGACGGCGTGCTTTCCGCCGTTGGTCACGATGACCTGCGAGGGCGAGACCTCGAGCCCGGAGTCGCGCAGCGTCTTGGCGACGATCGCGTCGCGCAGCACGGGCAGCCCGACCGCAGGCGTGTAGCGGTAGTTCGCGGGGTCCTTCAGCGCCTCTGCGGCCGCATCCACGATGAACTGCGGCGTGGCGAAATCGGGCTCGCCGGCGGCGTACGAGATGACGGGGCGACCGGCAGCCTGCAGCGATTTCGCCTTGGCATCCACCTTGAGCGTCGCGGACTCGGCGATGGCGGACAGCTTGCGGGAGAGTGGGGCGCGTTCGGTCACGTTACGAGCGTAGCCCGCGGCGGTCTCGGGCTCACCCCAGACCGTCATTCGCGGGGCGTGCCAGCCCTCCTGCCTGGGGAGCAGCCCTACGTGGCTGGGTAATCAGGCCGCGAACCCCCAAGCTGGTCATATGGACAGTGATGCCGTTCGGGTGCGCAACCTGCGAAAGACGTACGGCGGCAACGCCGTCGTCGACGACGTGAGCTTCGACATCGCCCGCGGCGAGACCTTC
>NZ_JANJFJ010000516.1:0-2468 GCF_024626565.1 Microbacterium sp. zg.Y909 | reverse complement strand
GTGAAGGCGGTCACGAGCGCGGAGATGAGGAACGCGCGGGGAAAGTCGGTCAGCTCCCACGCCTCGACGAAGCCGTCGATGCTGAACGGCGCCGGCAGCGAGAACGCGTTGCCGTCGACGGACTGCGACCTCGTCTTGAACGCCATCGACACCGTGACGTACAGCGGCACGAGCACCGTGAGCGCGCAGAGGATGAGGATGACGGTGCCCGACCAGTTCCACCGCTCCCCCCGCTGGCGGGCGGCGGGCTTCTTGCGGGGACTGTCGCCGTCGAGCACGCGCTCGGCGTTGACGTCTTCGACGGCCAGTGAGATCTGCGTGGAGGACATCAGAACACGTTCCTTCCGCGGGTGAGCCGCAGCTGCAGCAGCGAGAGCACGACGGCGATGAGGAAGAACAGCGTCGCGTTGGCCATCTGGTAGGCGTAGTCGCCGCCCGAGAACCCGGTGAAGATCGTCATCGCGATGCTGCGGGTCGCCGTTCCCGGGCCACCGTTGGTGAGGCCCACGATGATGTCGTAGGCGTTGAGGAAGTTCTTGAACCCGAGGATCACGTTGATGACGACGTACCCTGCCACCAGCGGCAGGGTGATGCGCAGCATCTGCTGGCCTTTGCCGGCGCCGTCGATGGATGCCGCCTCGTACACCTCTCCGGGAATGGAGAGCAGTCCGGCGATGTAGATGAGCAGCGTTCCGGGAATCGCCTGCCAAGAAGCGACGATCACGATCGCCAGCCACGCCAGGTCGGGGTTGGCCAGCACGCTCTGGCTCAGCCAGCCGATCCCCCACGCCTCGCCCAGCGCGGGGATGGAGTTGGAGAAGAGGAAGTTGAAGACGTAGGCGATGATGATGCCCGAGATCACCATCGGAATGACGAACACCGCCCGCAGCCCGGTCTTCAGCCGGATGTTCGAGGTGAGGCCCACCGCGAGCAGGAACGCCACCACGTTCACCACGATCACGGTGGTGATGGCGAAGAAGAACGTGAACAGGTAGCTCTGCAGAATCGCCGGGTCGCTGAACACGGCGATGTAGTTGATCAGCCCGATGAACTCCCAGTCGCCGAAGCCGATCGAGTTGGTGAAGCTGAAGAAGATGCCGATCACCGCGGGCAGCGTGATCGCGAGCGTGAAGAGGATCAGGCTCGGCAGCAGGAAGAGGTAGTAGACCCCGTCGACCTTGCGCTTGGCGCGGGTCTTCACCTTCACATTCGCGGCGCCGCGGCCGCGCGCTCTGAGCGCGGGAGGTGCTCCCGCCGTCACCGTCGTGGATGCCATCTGTCTCCCCTTTCGGCCCGGGCTACTGGCGCAGCGCCAGTCGAGCCCAATCGGCATCCAGCGTCCGCAGCATGCGCTGGGGATCCGCTCCGGTCACGATGCCCTGCATGTAGTTGTCGGTCGGGATGGTCAGCGGGATCGCCTTCGACGGCCCCTGGTAGAACCGCGCCGAGTCGTAGTACTCCTTCATGCCGACGATGCGCTCGTCGGTCACCGGCGCAGCCTCGGTGGTGGTGCCGTACCCGAGGAAGGCGGCGTTGTACTCGTCCATCACCTCTTGGTCGAACAGGTAGCTCAAGAAGTCCCGTGCTTCCTGCTGATGGGCGGATGCCTCGGGGATCCACGCCGCCAGGTCGATGTTGACGCGCACGCGCAGGTCGTCGGGGTCGTCGGTCATCGGCAGCGGGAACGTGCCCAGCTGCATCTGGTCGTTGGTCTTGGCGATCTCGCCGAACGCCCACGGCCCCTGCAGGTACATCGCCGCCTCGCCGTTGGCGAAGGCGAGGTTGCCGTCGCCGTACGCGCGACTGGCGGCATCCGGGTTGACGTAGGCGGAGGTCAGCTCGGTCATGCGCTCGACGGGCTCGGCGAGGGTGGTCGCGAACGACACCTCGGAGTCAGGGCCGACGTCGGTGCCCAGCTCGTTCAGTTCCTCGAAGAAACCGGCGACGTCGACCGAGCCGCCGACGGTGTAGTCGAACCATCCCTGCCCCACCGTCCAAGGGTCCTTGAAGGTCGCGTAGAACGGAGTGATGCCGGCATCCAGCAGCTGGTCGCAGACCGCTTTCAGCTCATCCCACGTCTGCGGCACCTCGAGACCTTGCTGCTCGAAGATCTCCTGGTTGTAGATGACCGATGCCGCCATCACCGAGTACGGCAGCACGCTGGTGCGGCCGGGGTAGGTGGCGTACTGGTCGACGAGGTCCTGCACCTCGGGGAGGATGCGGTCGGCCTCGGGCATGTCGCTGAGGTCACTGAGGGCGCCGCGCTCCATGAAGCGGGCCATCTCCATGTTGTAGTTGAGCAGCCCGAGGTCGGGCGGGTTGCCGCGCAAGAACCCGGCCTGCAGGTTGGACGAGGTGTCGAAGACGACGCGCACGTCGTCTTGCGAGGAGTTGTACTCCGAGATGAGCTCCCGGAAGTACGGGATCGCCTCGGGCTTGCTGAGGTGGAAGCGGATCTCGGTGGGGCC
>NZ_JANJFJ010000515.1:0-2472 GCF_024626565.1 Microbacterium sp. zg.Y909 | reverse complement strand
CAGAGCGCACGCGGCACCTATGAGGTGCCGGCGGCGCGGGTTGTGCCCCTGCTGTCGAGCCTGCTGGGAACCGGGCGATGAGCGCGTTCGCCCGCGCCCTGTACCGCGTCCGCGGCCCGCTCTACTATTGCGCCGCGCTGGTGCTCATCGTCGGCGTGCTGCTGGGCCTCGTGCTCGACGGCGGCGCGGCGGACCGCGTGCGTTCCGCGCTCATGGGTGTCGCCGCCGTCGTCGCTCTCGGCTGCGCCGCCCTGGCAGTCCTGGGCCCGCGCCTTCTCACCACCCGTTCCCCCCGGACGGTGCACTCGCCCGTGCAGGGTCGCTGGCTCGCCATCAACAGCCCGGCCTCCGCCGTCCCCAGTCATGGGGTGCGCGCATACGGTCAGGCGTACGCCGTCGACCTGATCAGCGACCCGCTCGAGAACCCGCGTCCGATCTTCGGCGGCCCGCGCGCAATGCCGCCGGCGTCGGACTACCCCGCGTTGGGCCAGCCGGTGCTGGCGATGATCGACGGTGTCGTCGTGCGGGCGTCGCACTGGCGTCGGGACCATCGGGCGCGGGCGAACAACGCCGGGGTCGCCTACATGATGGCCGAGGGGATGCTGCGCGAGGTCGGCGGCCCGGGATTCATCGTGGGCAACCACGTCACCATCCGCGGCGATGACGGCATCTACGCGCTTGTCGCCCACCTGCAGCAGGGCTCGGTCACGGTGAGCCCCGGGGAGCGCGTGACCGCAGGCCAGCAGATCGGCCGGTGCGGCAACTCGGGCAACACCAGCGAACCGCACGTACACGCACAGCTGATGGACCGCGCGTCGCTGTGGACCGCGCAGGGTGTGCCGCTCGCGTTCGCCGGCATCCGCACGACACCCGAGTCGGCGCCGCTGGACGGGGTGCCCGAGAACGGCCAGCACCTCCTGGCGCGCCACCTGAGCACCGCCGAGCGGGGCGCCTGACCCGACTGACACCGGAAACGACGAAACCCCCGGATTCCCGGGGGTTTTCGTCTTGCTGGGGTACCTGGACTCGAACCAAGAACAACGGAACCAGAAACCGCCGTGTTGCCAATTACACCATACCCCATCGGTGTGAAGTCACCCTCGCACCGAAGATCAAGCCTACCCGATCCGCGCCTTACGCACCAAACCGGGCACCCCGGGCGTGGCGCGACCGGTCAGGCCGTGCGCTCGACCAGCGCACCGAGGCGGCGCAGCGTCTCGGCCTTGCCGAGCAGCTCCATCGATTCGAACAGCGGCGGCGAGATGCGGCGTCCGCTCAGCGCCACGCGCAGCGGACCGTAGGCGACGCGGGGCTTGAGTCCCAGCCCTTCGATGAGCGCCGCGGCCAGCGCCTCCTGCACGGCGGCGGCCGTGAAGGACTGCTCGGCAACGAGTTCCAACGCGGCGACGGATGCCACGAGCACCTCACCGGCATTCGCCGGCAGGGACTTCAGCGCATCGTCCTGGTACTCGATCTCATCGGTGAAGAGGAAGCCCAGGAGCGCCGGGACCTCCCCCAGCAGCTGCACGCGCTCCTGCACGAGCGGGGCGGATGCCGCGATCATCTGCTGCTGCTGCGGCGTCGGCGGGTCGGCGACGACACCCGCGTTCACGAGGTAGGGGACGATGCGGGCTGCGAAGTCCTCGGCATCCAGCATGCGGATGTGGTCGCCGTTGATGGACTCGGCCTTCTTCTGGTCGAACCGGGCCGGGTTGGGGTTGACGTCGACGATGTCGAAGGCGGCGATGAACTCCTCGAGGGAGAACACGTCGCGGTCGTGCGACAGCGACCATCCGAGCAGGGCGAGGTAGTTGAGCAGGCCCTCATGGATGAAGCCCTTCTCCCGCTGCAGGAAGAGGTCGGCCTTCGGGTCGCGCTTGGAGAGCTTCTTGTTGCCCACCTCGCCGAGGACGAGCGGCATGTGGCCGAACCGGGGCACGAAGGTGGTGACGCCGGCATCGATCAGCGCGGCGTACAGCGCCAGCTGACGGGCGGTGGACGGCATGAGATCCTCACCGCGGATGACGTGGGTGATGCCCATGAGGGCGTCGTCGACCGGGTTGGTGAACGTGTACAGCGGCTGCCCACCCGCCCGCACGACGACGAAGTCGGGGAACGACCCGGCGGGGAAGGTCACCTCGCCGCGGATGAGGTCCACGTAGGTGACGTCCTCGTCGGGCACCCGCAGACGCCACGCGGGCTCGCGGCCCTCGGCGCGGAAGGCTGCCTTCTGCTCGTCTGTGAGGTGGCGGTCGAAGTTGTCGTAGCCGAGCTGCTTGGCGCGGCCGTTGGCCTCGTTGCGGGCGTCGATCTCCTCCGCGGTGGAGTACGACTCGTAGACGGCTCCCGCATCGATGAGCTGCTGCAGCACGCCGGCGTAGATGTCGCCGCGCTGGGACTGCCGGTACGGAGCGTGCGGACCGCCCTTCTCCACACCCTCGTCCCAGTCGATCTCGAGCCAGGTCAGCGCGT
>NZ_JANJFJ010000514.1:0-2473 GCF_024626565.1 Microbacterium sp. zg.Y909 | reverse complement strand
GACCGCGGTCGTCGCGGCGGCGGTGGCGGCATCCGTGCTCGCCGGATGCGGCCCGCGCATGGGCGATCCCCTCACCCCGTCCCCGTCCCCGCCCCCGTCCCCGTCGTCGACGTCCACACCGGCACCGAGCCCCTCCCCGAGCCCGTCCGGCTCCCCCACGCCCACCGGCCCAGCGCCGGCGCCCGACGCGACCATCCCCGAACGTCCCGAGGACGCCGACGCGACCGAGCGCGGCCCGAACGGCGGACCCGGCGACGGCGACGGCGACGGCGCCCTGAGCGTGCCACCAGCGGGGGCCGCGCCCAGCCAGGCGTGCCCCGATGACCTCACCGCGTGGATCGTCGACGAGTCGACGCTCGTCGCCGATGACCACATCGCCACGCCGGCGCCCAGCGATCCCTCCGTCGACTTCGGCGGGCTCAGCGCACCCGGCTGCGCGTTCGCCGGCACGACCCGCACGTTCACCGACATCCAAGAGGTGCAGGCCACTTCCGACGTACGGGTGTGGGTGTTCACCGATGCCGCGACAGCGGCCGGGCACGCCGACGCTGCCCTCGCCGTTCTGACGGCGGCCGGCTACACCGTCTTGGACCGTCGCGGTGGCAGCGACCCCCTCACGCATCTTCTGCGCGGGATGGGTCCGGCGGTTCTCGATCAGGCGGTCGTGCAGACCTGGGGCGCGGGGCCGACCGTGAACCGGGTCGGTGGCGAGCCCGGGCAGGTGGTCGTCGCGGTCGGCGTCGTCACCTTCGCCGAACTCGACTGACGACCGCGCTCAGCTGTCGACGCCCACCTGTGCATCCTCGCCCTGCAGCAGGTCATCGTCCGAGATGACGGGGATCGAGCTCGTGAGGGTCGGAATCGACGCCGACAGATACGTGCCGTCGTCGCGCCGCGCATCCTCGATCTCGCTGAGCGACGGCCGGCCGGGGCGGCGCGGTCCCTGCCCCTGCAACGGCACGACCAGCGTCTCGTCACCGGCGATGACGTACCCGGTCCCGCGTACCGACAGCACGATGGGACCGCCCGGGCCGGACGTGAACGTGATCGCATCCGCGGTCACCGTGACGTCGAGCCGCGTTCCGTGCCACAGCAGCGAGTACGACAGCGACGGCCAGTCGGCCGGCAGACGCGGGTCGAACGACAGGTCGCCGAAGTGGTCGCGCATTCCACCGAAGCCCGAGACGAGGGCGGTCCACACCCCGCCGGCCGACGCCACGTGCACGCCGTCGGATGCGTTGTGGTGCAGGTCTCCGAGATCGACGTAGATCGATTCGTGGAAGTACTCCAGGGCGAGGTCCTGGTACCCCACCTCCGCTGCGAGGATCGCCTGCACGACCGCCGACAGCGTCGAATCGCCCGTCGTGAGCGGGTCGTAGTAGTTGAAGTCGGCGAGCTTCTCCTCGTCGGTGAAGTGGTTGCCCTGCAGGAAGAGCGCCAGCACCACGTCGGCCTGCTTGAGCACCTGGTAGCGGTAGATCACCAGCGGGTGGAAGTGCAGCAGCAGCGGCCGCCGCTCCGGCGGGGTGTTCTCCAGGTCCCACACTTCCTTCTCGAGGAAGACGTGGTCCTGCGGGTGGATGCCGAGGGCCTCGCTGAACGGGATGTGCATGGCATCCGCAGCACGGTCCCACGACTCGGCCTCGCCGGGCTCGATGCCGAGCCGATCCATCGCGCGGCGGTACTCCTCCGGCGCGTCCTGCTCCATCTCCCGCACGGTTCGCGCGGCGAAGCGCAGGTTGAACCGCGCCATCACGTTGGTGAAGAGGTTGTCGTTGACGACGGTGGTGTACTCGTCGGGACCGGTGACGCCGTGGATGTGGAACGAGTCGCCGTCTCCGTCATCGTCGTCGTCATGGATGCCGTCGCTCGTGCGCCAGAATCCGAGCGTCGCCCACAGTCGCGCGGTCTCCACGGCGATGTCGATGCCCTCGGTGTAGAGGAAGTCCACGTCGCCGGTGGCACGCACGTACTTCGCCAGGGCGAAGCAGACGTCGGCGTTGATGTGGTACTGCGCGGTGCCGGCGGCGTAGTAGGCCGAAGCCTCTTCGCCGTTGATGGTGCGCCAGGGGAAGAGCGCGCCGGCCTCGTTGAGCTGACCGGCGCGCTTGCGGGCGGCGGGCAGCATGAGGTAGCGCATGCGCAGGGCGTTACGGGCCCACAGCGGCGTCGTGTACGCCAGGAACGGCAGCACGTAGATCTCGGTGTCCCAGAAGTAGTGGCCGCTGTACCCGGAGCCGGTCACGCCCTTGGCGGGAACGCCCCGGCCGTCGGCACGGGCCGCAGCCTGCGCCAGCTGGAACAGGCACCAGCGGGTCGCCTGCTGCAGGTCGTCGTGGCCGCCGATGCGCACGTCGGAGCGATCCCAGAATCCGTCGAGCCAGGCGCGCTGGCGCTCGAACAGCACGTCGACGCCCCCGCTCTGTGCGCGGTCGAGTGTGCGACGGCAGCGGTCGACGAGCTCCCGCGCGGG
>NZ_JANJFJ010000513.1:0-2481 GCF_024626565.1 Microbacterium sp. zg.Y909 | reverse complement strand
CCGCCGAGCTGGAGTTCGCGTGGTGGCAGTCGGCGCTGGAGTACCTGCTGCGCAGCGACCGTGCGCTGCTGGGCGCGAACACGTCGGTCGTCGATCGCCTGGAGCGGGACTTCCGGCTGGTCGATGAGGCTCACGCAGCGGCATCCGGCCCCCTTCTGGCTGCCCAGCTGGCGACGCGGTGGAAGATCGCGATCGTCGATGAGCCGGTCGAGGCGGCATCGCTCAAGCAGGCGCTGCGCGAAGGCTCCGCCACCGCTGAAGAGCTCACCGGCTACGCGCCGACCCTCATGCGCGCCCTCGCGCCGGTGTGGCTGGCATCGCCGTACGAGATTCCGCAGATCCCGGATTCGCCGCAGTTCGACGTGGTGATCGTGGCGGATGCCGCCGCTCTCAGCCTCGCCGAGGCTGCGCCGGCCCTGCGACGCGCCCGTCAGGTGGTGCTGCTCGGCGACCCCGTGACGCAGAAACCCACCCCGTTCCGGGTGTCGGCGGCGCTTGCGGGCGCGGTCGAGGACGACGAGCCGCAGATCGACCCCGACGAGCCCAGCGTCTTCGAGCGTCTGGCGGAGCTGCTTCCGGTCGAGACGCTGACCCGCAGCTACCGCGCCGGCGGCGAAGACCTCGCCGAGCTCGTCAACGACGCCTTCTACGGCGGCGAGATCACCTCTCTGCCGTGGGCGGGTTCGTACCTCGGGCGCGGAAGCCTGGGCGTGGACTACGTGGAGGGCGGTGTCGGCGCGCCCGACCCCGTCACCGGAGCCGTCGAGAGTCCCGATGCCGAGGTCGCCCGGGTGGTCACACTCGTGGTCGAGCATGCCGTCAACCGCGGCTCCGAGTCGCTGATGGTCGTCACCGCCAGCGCGCGGCACGCCGAGCGGGTGCGCGCCGCCGTCGAAGCCGCGTTCGCCGGCCGGTCCGACGTCGCCGACTTCCTCTCGCGCGACACCGCAGAGCCGCTCGCCGTGCTCACGCTCGAAGAGTCGGTGGCCGAGAGCCGCGACCGCGTCATCTTCTCCCTCGGCTTCGGCCTCACCCGGCACGGCCGGGTGCTGAGCGACTTCGGCGATCTGTCCACGCCCGACGGGGAGCGGCTGCTCACGGTCGGCATGACCCGCGCGCGGCGGTCGATGGTGATCGTGTCGTCGATCCGCCCGTCGGCTTTCGACGAAGGACGCCTCGAATACGGCGCCGCGACCCTCATGTCCATCCTCGGCGGCATCGCCGCCCGGTCTCGCGAAGCCCGTCTCGAAGACCTCGCCGACCCGCTGACCCTAGCACTCGCCCGCGAGCTGCGCCGCCTGGGTGTCGCGGTGGATGTCGACTACCGGGGACTCCTGCCCCTCGTCGCGCAGCACCGGGGCAAGGCCGTCGTCGCCGAAAGCGACCCCGAGACGATCGGGGAGTCGCTGCGAGAGTCGCTGCGCCTGCGCCCTCTGATCCTCCGGCGCCTCGGCTGGCACTACGTGCGGGTGCACGCGTTCGACCTGTACAGCGACCCGGCCGGTGTCGCCGCCCGCATCGCCGCCATTCTCGGCGTGCAGCCCGAGACCCCGACGGCCGACACCACGACCCAGCCCATCGATGTCGTCGAATGAGCGTCAGCACATTCAGCGCGTTCCCGGAGCGCGCCGGGCGAAGCTGACCCCGGCGCCGGGCACGAGCGCCGAGCCGGTCCCCGCAGACGCCGACGGCCCGGATCCTGCGCCACCTGTGACGGGGGCTGCGGCATCCGGGCCGAACGACGAACAGCTGCGCAGGGACGTCCCCCCGCACTGGTGAAGCGGAGCTACGTGCGCGGCTTCTCGAGCAGGTCGCGGATCTGCATGAGCAGCTCCTGCTCGGTGGGGAGCTTGTTCTCCTCGGGCTCGGTGACGCCGGCCTTGCGGGCCTGACGCTCCTTCCAGCGGTTCATCGGGACGACGAACACGAAGTAGACCACGAGCGCGACGGCGAAGAAGCTGATTACCGCGCTGATGAGGTCCCCGATGGGGAACGTCACCTCCTGGCCGTAGAGGCCGATGACGGTCGGGCCGGCAACGCCGTTGGCGTTCTCCTGATAGAACAGGGCGACGATCGGCGTGATGATGGTGCTGACGACTGCGTTCACCAGGGCGGTGAACGCGCCGCCGATGACGACCGCGACGGCCAGATCGATGACATTGCCGCGCATGATGAAATCTTTGAAGCCCTTGATCACGAGGACTCCCTTCGTCTCGCCGGCCACGCCGGTCAGGATCCCGCGGAAGCGGGGGAGGCGGATGCCCCTGCAGACGATGATGACGAAGAAGAGGTCGATGCGGTAGACGAGGAGCCGGATGCGGCATCCTTCTTGGTCTCGCTCTTGCCGCTGCTCTTGCCGCCGCCCGAGCCGCCGGCAGCGGCCCGAGAGTCGGTGCGGTAGAAGCCGGAGCCGTTGAAGGTGACCCCGATCTGGCCGTACTGCTTGCGCAGCACGCCGCCGCACTCGGGGCACTCGGTCAG
>NZ_JANJFJ010000512.1:0-2547 GCF_024626565.1 Microbacterium sp. zg.Y909 | reverse complement strand
GCGGTCGGCCCCGGTAGGCTGACCAGGTGAGCGGAAGCAAAAGTGAAGGCACGAACGCGGGCGCACTGTGGGGCGGACGGTTCGCCTCTGGCCCCTCGCCGGAACTGGCGGCGCTGAGCCGCTCCACTCACTTCGACTGGGCGCTGGCCCCGTACGACATCGCCGGCTCCCATGCCCACGCCAAGGCGCTCGCCGCCGCGGGCTATCTGACCGCCGACGAGGAAGGGCGCATGCACGCGGGCCTGGACGCACTGGCCGCCGCCGTGCAGGACGGCACCCTCGTCGCCGGCCCGGACGACGAGGACGTGCACGGCGCGCTGGAAGCCGCGCTCATCGCCGAGGTGGGCGCGGAGCTCGGGGGCAAGCTGCGCGCCGGTCGCAGCCGCAACGACCAGATCGCCACCCTCGTGCGCATGTACCTGCTCGATCACTCGCGGCTGATCGCCAGGGAGATCCTGCGGGTCATCGATGCGATCGTGGCCCAGGCCGAGGCGCATTCCACCGCGATCATGCCCGGGCGCACGCACCTGCAGCACGCCCAGCCCATCCTCTTGGCGCACCACCTGCAGGCCCATGCCTGGCCACTGGTGCGCGACCTCGAGCGCCTGCGCGACTGGACGGCGCGCGCGAGCGTCTCGCCCTACGGCGGGGGAGCGTTGGCAGGAGCGACGCTGGGGCTGGACCCGCAGCTGGTCGCCGACGAGCTGGGCCTGGCCCGGCCGGCCGAGAACTCTCTCGACGGTACCGCCGCGCGTGATGTCGTCGCGGAGTTCGCGTTCATCGCGGCGATGATCGCGGTGGATCTCTCGCGCTTCGCCGAGGACATCATCATCTGGAACACCCGCGAGTTCGGATTCGTGACACTCGACGACGGGTACTCGACGGGGTCGAGCATCATGCCGCAGAAGAAGAACCCCGACATCGCCGAGCTCGCCCGTGGCAAGGCGGGGCGGCTCATCGGCAACCTCTCGGGCCTGCTCGCGACTCTGAAGGCGCTTCCGCTGGCTTACAACCGCGACCTGCAAGAGGACAAAGAGCCGGTCTTCGACTCCGTGACCACGCTCGAAGTCGTGCTGCCGGCGTTCGCCGGCATGGTCGCGACGCTGCGCTTCGACACCGAGCGCATGGCCTCTCTCGCCCCGCAGGGATTCTCACTGGCCACGGATGTCGCCGAATGGCTGGTCAAGCGCGGAGTGCCCTTCCGCGACGCGCACGAGATCTCTGGCGCGTTGGTGCGGGCGTGCGAGCAGCGAGGGATGGAACTGCAGGATGCCGGCGACGACCTCCTCGCCGAGATCTCCCCGCAGCTGACGCCGCAGGTGCGAGAGGTGCTGTCGATCCAGGGCTCGGTGGCGAGCCGGGACGGGGTCGGCGGCACGGCTCCGGTGCGCGTCGACGAGCAGCGCGCCGAGCTGGTCGCCCGGGCCCAGAGCGTCGCCCACGCCCTCGGGATCTAACACATAAGACAAGCCCTTATATCCGAGAAACATAAGCTGTACTCTTATTGCATGAGTGTGGCAGTCACCGCCGACATCGTCGGGTCCCGTGCCCTCAGCGACCGGGGCGGCGCGCAACAGCGCCTCGAGGCCGCCGTCGCCCGGGTGGAGTCGGACTTCGCACTCGCGGAGCGGCCCCTGAGACCCACGGTCGGGGATGAGCTTCAGGGCGTCTACCCGACTCTTGCCGCGGCGTCCGCTGGAGTGCTCCTGCTTCGCCTCGCTCTCCCCGATGGCGTCGAGTGCCGTTTCGGCATGGGCGTGGGTTCGCTTGACGACGTGCCGTCGGTGACCGTCGGCACCATCTCGGAGGGGCCCGCCTGGTGGGCAGCCCGCGCAGCGATCGACACTGTGCACGCGAAGCAGAGCCGTTCCCTTCCCGGTGTTCGCACATGGGCGGCCGCCGCCGACGGGCACGATGCCGCAGCGCTGGAGGCGGTTCGGCTGGCGAACTCGGGATTCGTCGCGCGCGATCAGCTCGTGACGGCTATGACCGAGCGGGGTCGGCGCATCACGTACAGCCGGTGCATCGGCGACACGCAGCGCGCGATCGCAGAGGTCGAGGGGATCACGCAGTCCGCGGTCTCACAGGCACTCGCGGCGTCCGGGGGAGCGGTGCTCGTCGACGCCGTGCGCACCCTTCTGGCCGCGTGATTCCGGGCGACACTCCCGGGATGCGCGCCAGATTTGCCGAGTCCCCAGGATCGACGTATTGTTTTCTCTGTTGGCCCCACAGGGACAGCGGAGAGGCCGAGAGCCCCGCACCCCTCAAGTGGCAACACCCCATCCTCTTCGATCTTCGGATCGAGTGTCTTCTGACGCGGATGGAGCTTCCCACCTCACCCGCTGGTCGATTTGACAAGCGCGAGGAGATGGGTAAGATAGAGAAGTTGCCCTGCAGGGCAGGCCGAGAGGCCGGCCAGCAGGAGCATCCGATCCTTGAGAACTCAACAGCGTGCACTTGTCAAATGCCAAATAACCTCGTCCCGGTTTTTACCGGGTGAGATTCCTTTGGATCAAAGTCCGATTCCCTTTGGGGGGTCGGCAACGG
>NZ_JANJFJ010000511.1:0-2561 GCF_024626565.1 Microbacterium sp. zg.Y909 | reverse complement strand
CGGCATCGGCGGCGACGGCACCCTGCGCGTCGTGCGCTCCGCCGCGATCGAGGCGGGTCGCGAGGCCGCGGCATCCGGCGCGGAGTGGTTCATGGACTACCGCAACGCCGACGGCTCGGCCGCGGAGATGTGCGGCAACGGCATCCGGGTGTTCGCGCGGTATCTCGTGGACACCGGGCTTGCCGTCCTCGCCGATGGCGGCCACCTCGACATCGGCACGCGTGCCGGTGTGAAGCGGGTCACGCGCTCACCCGAGGGGTTCGAAGTGGACCTCGGTCTCTGGCGCACCGAGGGGGACGACGTGCTCGTGCGCGCCCGGGGGCTCGACGTCGCCCGCCCCGGCCAGGGGATCGACGTGGGCAATCCGCACGTCGTCGTCGCGCTCCCCACGCACCGCGAGCTCGAGGGACTGGACCTCACGGTGCAGCCGATTCTCGACCCCGCGCCACGCCACGGTGCGAACATCGAATTCGTCGTCCCGGCCGACCCGCTCGTGCGCGGCGGCGTCGGGGCGATCACCATGCGCGTCTTCGAACGCGGGGTGGGGGAAACCCTCAGCTGCGGAACCGGGGTCGCGGCGGCGGCGCTTGCAGTGCGGCACTGGGCGGGGCCGGCCGCGCCGGACGCCTGGCAGGTCGACGTTCCCGGAGGCAGGCTCGCAGTCCGCGTGCGGACGGAGGGCGACGGCGAGCACGTGCTGCTGTCGGGACCTGCGACCCTGGTCTTCACCGGCGAGGTGACGCTGGCCTGACCTGCGACGTCGCGCCCGGCGCGGGTCGCGCTCGCGCCAGGCGCGGGTGCGGGCGCCCTGCGGTGGCGGCTCAGGGCAGGGTGATCTCGGCCGTCGGGGGTGAGCCGTGACGGCGCACTCGGATGACCCGGAAACCGCGGGCGGTGGCTGCCCGGTGCACGCTGTAGCCGTCGGCGAACGTGGCATCCAGCCACCGCTGCAGCGAGTCCGAGCCGAGGTTGCGCTGCACGACCAGCCAGGCGTCGCTGCGCGCGTCCAGGCGGGGGATCCAGTGCTGCAGCATGCCGTGCAGCACGCTCTTGCCGACTCTGATGGGCGGATTCGAGCGGATCGAGCGGAACGAGACATCCGAGGGAACATCGTCGGGCAGCGCGGCGTTGATGTTGGTGAGCCCCAACGCCTCCGCGTTGCGGCGAACGAGATCCAGTGCCCGCTCGTTCACGTCGACGGCCCACACCGTCGCGTGGGGAGCATCCATGGCCAGCGACAGGGAGATCGGACCCCAGCCGCAGCCGAGGTCGAGCAGGTGTCCACCGGGCGGAGGCGGTGGAGTGTTCGCCAGCAGCACCGCCGTTCCGGAATCCACATGGTCCGGGCTGAACACCCCGCCCGCCGTCGTGACCTCGACGGCGCGGCCTGCGAGGGTCACACGGATGCGGCGGAGATCATCGGGACTGGACGGGGACGCACTGAAGTAGTGATCGTTCCCCATCCTGCGAGCGTACCGGAGGCCACCCGCAGGGCGGAAAGCTAGAGTTTGAGGATGCCGCGGTCAGCGGCATCCCGAAAGGATTACATGACAGACACCACCATTCCCGAAAACGCCGACTCGACCCCGGTCGACCCGGTGGATCGGGTGCTGGCCCGCGCAGAGCTGCGCTCGGGCGTGAAGGTCACGACGTTCGGCGAGCGGGGCGAGAACCACCCGCTGGGCGCAGCACAGGCGCTGCAGGACGAGTCGACTGCCTACGGTGACAGCGACGGCGACCAGTGGGACCGCGAGGAGCGGGCCGCCCTGCGCCGCGTGCCGGGGCTCTCCACCGAACTCGAGGACGTCACCGAGGTCGAGTACCGCCAGCTGCGGCTGGAGAACGTCGTGCTCGTCGGCGTGTACCCGCAGGGGTCTCAGGAGGATGCCGAGAACTCCCTGCGTGAACTCGCGGCGCTCGCCGAGACGGCCGGCGCGGTCGTGCTCGACGGCGTGCTGCAGCGGCGTCCGCACCCGGACCCGGCCACGTACGTGGGTCGGGGCAAGGCCCAGGAGCTGCGTGACATCGTCGCGTCGGTCGGCGCCGACACCGTCATCGCCGACACCGAACTCGCGCCCAGCCAGCGGCGCGCGCTCGAGGATGTCGTGAAGGTCAAGGTCATCGACCGCACGACGGTGATCCTCGACATCTTCAGCCAGCACGCGAAGAGCCGCGAGGGCAAGGCGCAGGTCGAGCTCGCCCAGCTCGAGTACCTGCTGCCGCGCCTGCGCGGCTGGGGTGACTCGATGAGCCGCCAGGCCGGTGGCCAGGTGGGCGCCGGTGGCGCGGGCATGGGATCGCGTGGCCCCGGTGAGACGAAGATCGAGCTGGACCGCCGCCGCATCCGCACGCGCATGGCGGTGCTGCGCCGCCAGATCCGCGACTTCGGTCCCGCGCGCGACGCCAAGCGCGCGGAGCGCAAGCGCCACACGATCCCCTCGGTCGCCATCGCGGGCTACACCAACGCCGGCAAGTCCAGCCTGCTCAACCGGCTCACCAGTGCCGGTGTGCTCGTCGAGAACGCGCTGTTCGCGACCCTGGATGCCACAGTGCGCCGCTCG
>NZ_JANJFJ010000510.1:0-2596 GCF_024626565.1 Microbacterium sp. zg.Y909 | reverse complement strand
CCCCGAGGCCGAGCGAGACCAGCAGCCGCGTGCTGCGCGCCGGTTCGGGGCGCGCGATACGTGGCCGGCGCGCTCGGCGGGGCTGCACGCTCGTCACGCGAGCGACTCCCGGGCGACCGCGGACTCGGCGGCCGCGGGCGACGCGGCGCCGGCGGCGGCGGCGGTGCAGGCGGCGCACACCCCGAAGATGTCCACGACGTGCTCGGCCTGCGTGAATCCGTGCTGGGCCGCCGTGCGGTGCGCCCACTGCTCGACATCTGTCGCGGCGATCTCTACGGCGTGTCCGCAGCGGCGGCAGATGAGGTGGTGGTGGTGGCCCGAGGTGGTGCAGGCGCGGTAGAGCGCCTCACCGTCGGGGCTCTGCAGCTGGTCCGCGTCGCCGGCTGCGGCCAGGCCCGCGAGCGCCCGATAGACGGTGGCGAGGCCTATGCCGGTGTTCTCTTCGCGCAGCGTCGCGTGCAGGGTCTGCGCGCTGACGAAACCCGGCGCGTCGGCGAGCGCGTCGCGCACGCGCTCTCGCTGCCAGGTGTTCCGCTGAGCCATGGGTCCGATTCTAGGCGGGCGCCCCGAAGAGGCGGCTGAGAGCGGGCGCGGTCATGCCGCCTCGTGCAGTCGCGTCACGCGCCCGCGCCGGCCTCCCGCCACACGGCAGACGAGGTAGATCACGAACGAGATGGTGGTGATGTACGGGCTCACCGGCAGGGTGCCCATGACGGCGAGGAGAATGCCGCCGACCGCGGACACCACCCCGAAGAGGGCCGCCAGCAGCGGCACCGACAGCGGCCCCGAGGCCACGCGCATGGCGGCCGCGGCGGGGGTCACCAGCAGCGCCATCACCAGCAGCGCCCCGATGATGTGCACGGCCACCGCCACGATGAGACCCAGCAGCAGCATGAACGTCAGCGACACCGCGGTCGTCGGCACACCGCGCGCGGCGGCGGACTGCGGGTCGAGCGAGTCGAAGCGCAGCGGGCGCCAGATCAGCAGCAGGCCGAGCAGCACGAAGGCGCCGATGCCGATCAGCCAGCCGAGCTGACCGGACTGCACCGACACGATCTGGCCGGTCAGCAGGCTGAAGCGGTTGGCGCTGCGGCCGTCGTAGAGCGAGAGGAAGAGGATGCCGAGGCCCAGGCCGAACGGCATGAGCACCCCGATGATCGAGTTGCGGTCGCGTGCCCGGGCACCGAGCCCGCCGATGATCGCGGCGGCGATGAGCGAGCCGACGATCGACCCCGTGACGACGTCGACGCCGATGAGCAGGGCCGCCGCCGCGCCGGCGAACGACAGCTCGCTGATGCCGTGCACCGCGAACGCCATGTCGCGCTGCATCACGAAGACGCCGATGAGCCCGCCGACGAGGCCGAGCACAGCGCCCGCCCACACCGAGTTCTGCACGAGCGCGAGGATCTCGCTGTAGTCGGCCAGTCCGCCGAAGAACGCGTCGCCGATGTCGTCCCAGTTCATGCCGATGCCTCGTGGTGGTGGTGGTGCGACGAGGCCTCGGCGTCGGGGGCGCCGACGACGACGAGCCGCCCTCCCGCGCGCAGCACCTCGACGGGGGCGCCGTACAGGTCGCTGAGCACCCGGGAGGTGAGCACCTCGTCCGGAGTTCCCAGCGTGAACCGCCCGCCCGCGATGTACAGGATGCGGTCGACGGCGCCGAGCACCGGGTTGATGTCGTGGGTCACGAGCAGCACGGCGGCATCGCTCCTGCGCCGGTGTGCGTCGATGAGCCCCACGACGGCCTGCTGGTTGGCGAGGTCGAGGCTCGTCAGCGGTTCGTCGCAGAGCAGCAGGCGGGGGTTGTCGGCGAGGGCCTGGCCGACGCGCAGGCGCTGCTGCTCGCCGCCCGAGAGCAGCCCCACCGGACGATCGGCGAAGGCGCGCGCGCCGACGGCGTCGACGAGCGCGTCCACGCGCTCACGCTCGCCGCGGCGCGGGAAGGGAAAGCCGAATCGGTGACCGTTG
Organism: Microbacterium sp. zg.Y909; assembly: GCF_024626565.1. Lineage (NCBI taxonomy): Bacteria > Bacillati > Actinomycetota > Actinomycetes > Micrococcales > Microbacteriaceae > Microbacterium > Microbacterium sp. zg.Y909. The sequence goes on along the minus strand of NZ_JANJFJ010000510.1, from coordinate 628 downwards.
ATGCCGAGCGCGACGAGGTCGCGGCCGCGCAGCGGCGTCTCAGGGGGAAGCGGCCGCTGCTGCGGGATGTAGCCGATGTCGCGGTTGCCGCGCTGGCGCACGGGTCGTCCCAGCGCCTCGATGTGTCCGGCGCTGAGGGATTCCAGTCCCAGGATCGCCCGCAGGAGCGTCGTCTTGCCGGACCCGCTGGGGCCCAGCACCGCGAGCAGCTCACCGGGCTGCACCTCGAGGTCGAGCCCCGCCCACAGCTCGCGATCGCCCCGGCGCAGCGCCGCGCCGGTGATGCGCAGGGGCAGGCCGGGTGCGGAGGTGGCCGCGCTCACGCGTCCAGCGCCGCGGCCAGGGCTGCGATGTTGTTCTCCATCCAGCCAATGTACGTCTCGCCGTCGGGGAGCGTCTCGGTGAGCTCGACGACGGGCACCCCGGCGTTCTCTGCCGCATCGATCGCCTCTGCGGTCTCGGCGCCGGCGGTCTGCGCGTTGGTCAGCAGCACCGCGACGTCGCCCGAGGCGATGACGTCGAGGGCAGCGAGCAGGGTGGCGGGCGGCACGTCTTGCCCCTCTTCGACCGCCTCGCTGAATGCCGGCGGCGTGAGGTCGACCAGCCCGGCGGCGAGCGCGAGGTAGAC
>NZ_JANJFJ010000509.1:0-2605 GCF_024626565.1 Microbacterium sp. zg.Y909 | reverse complement strand
AGCAGCACGAACGCGGCGCCGAGGGTCACCAGCACGCCGACGCGGATGTCGGACAGCAACGTGCCCTGCTCGTTCTCACCGACGGTCTCGAGCAGCCCCATCCCGCCGCCGGCGACGACGGCGATGAACGCGATCATCGCGATGCCCGAGACCCGGCGCCATGCCTGCGGTGCGTGGGCGGCCAGCTCGCGACCGGCGATGAGGCTCGCCGCCGAGGTGGCGCGCCTTGCCATGATGCGTCCGGTCAGGGCCACCAGCGGCGCACCGATGAGGTTCACCAGACCCATGGCGCCGGCGAACATTCCGATGAGGATCATGATGCCGAGGGTGTCGGCGAGCGAGCCCATGCTCCCCGCCACGGCGATGAGCGCCACGAGCATGACCAGCCCCACCACCAGCAGGACGGTGCGCCGCGGTGCGGCGTTCGTCCTGCGCCGCACCCCGAGGGGGCCCAGGCGCACGGCGCGCAGGCTCAGCGCCGCGCTCGTGGTCGCCAGCGCGGTCACTGCGACGACGGCCCAGAAGATCGCGGGCAGACCCGCCCACACCGCGGCGATGCCCACGGGGCCGCCGAAGAACGGCAGGAGCCCCACCAGCGGCAGCAGCACGAGGTACAGCACCACGCCCCCGAGCGCACCGGCCAGCGCCGTGAGCGCGGCCTCGGCCACGGTCATCGCCGAGACCTCGGCGCTGGTCGCCCCGAGCAGCCGCAGGGTGGCCAGGCGGTCGTTTCGCCGACGGCTCGACAGGCGCGCAGCGGCGGCGCCGAGGGTGAACACCGGCACGGCCAGCAGCACCAGCGCCAGCATGCTCAGCATGGGGTAGACCGGGTCGCCGGCCACGCGGGGGTCGGTGTGGAACATGACCGTGCCGCCGACGACGACCAGCAGCAGAGCGGTCGTCACGGCGAAGGCGACCACCGGCAGCAGCAGCGCGGCGCGCCCCTGGCGGGACGGTCGCGAGAGCAGCGTGGTGAGGGTGACGATGCGGCGGGCGGAACCTGCCGTACCGCGTGGCGGGGCCGCGAGGACGTTCGGGGCGGTGGTGCCGGCGGTCATCGCGCCGCTCCGTTCGAGGCGGGTCGAACCGCGGCGCCGGCGGTCTCGCCGACAACGTGGCCGTCGCGCATGTGCAGCACGCGGTCGCAGCGCGCTGCGACATCGGCATCGTGTGTGACCACCACGAGGCTCCGGCCCTGCCCGGTGGTGGCGTGCAGAAGCGCGCTCATCACCTCGGTCGAGGTGGCGGAGTCCAGTGCGCCGGTCGGCTCGTCGGCGAAGACGATGGGCGCGCCGGTCACCTGGGCGCGCGCGATCGCGACGCGCTGGGCCTGGCCACCGGAGAGCTGGCCGATGCGGCGGTCCTCCATGCCGGCGAGCCCCAGCGATGCCAGCCACCCGGCGGCGTGGGTCTCGGCCGCCCGGCGCCCCACGCCGGTGACGAGCAGCGGCAGAGCGGCGTTCTCGAGCGCGGTGAGCTCGGGCAGCAGCAGGTGCTCCTGGAAGACGAAGCCCACCCGGGACCGCCGCACCTCCGAGCGCTGGTCCTCGCTCATCCCGACCAGCTCGACCGGCGCGCCGTCCCTGGTGGCGAGCCGCACCGAACCGGCGTCGGGGGGGAGGATGGCGGCGAGGCAGTGCAGCAGGGTGGTCTTGCCGGAACCGGAGGCGCCCATCACGGCGACGGACTGGCCGCGTCCGATGGTGACGTCGACGCCGGCGAGCGCGGTGAGATCGCCGTAGCGCTTGATGAGACCAGTGGCGGCCAGGGCAAAGTCGTGGGAAGTGTTGTTCACGATGCCAGTCTTCGCGGCGGCGGGCGCCCCGTCGTCGGCCCTGCGAGGTATGCGGCTCCTTCGCTGGGATGATCCTCGGACCCCCTCGACCGCTCCGAATGGCTGGCGTAGAGTCGCCCGCGACGGCCCCGGGTGCCGCGCAGACCGTTCCGGATCAGCGCGAAAATCCGGCGAGAAGGGAGCGGTTCCCATGTCCGACAGCCCCGCAGCCGAGATCGTCGAGTTGGTCGGCGGTCCCGGGAACATCGAGAGCCTCACCCACTGCGCGACGCGCCTACGGTTCCAATTGCGCGACGGTGACCTCGTCGACAAGTCGGCGGTCGAGGCGGTTCCCGGCGTCATGGGTGCCGTGCCGCAGGCGGGCGACCGCTTCCAGGTCGTCATCGGCGGCGGCGTGCAGACGGTCTACAACGACATCATGGCGCTGCCGACCATGAAGGGCGACGCCGAAGGCGACGTCGACGACACCGCCGCCATCAAGGCGCGGGAGCGCGCGAAGGGTCCGCGCGGCAAGGTCGCCTGGCTCGACTCGCTGTTCGAATTCCTGTCGGACTCGTTCCGACCGATCCTCGGCGCCCTGCTCGGCGCCTCGCTGTTCATCACCTTCATGGCGCTGATGGCCACCCTCGGAGTGATCCCGTCGTGGAACGCGCCGGGCGTCGTGCTGGAGCCCTCGTGGGCGTTCATCAACCTGATGTGGCAGTGCGTGTTCGTCTTCCTGCCGCTCATGGTGGCCTACAACGCCTCGCAGAAGATCGGCGCCGACCCCTGGGTCGGCTTCGCGATCATGGCGGTGGTGATGCTGCCGGG
>NZ_JANJFJ010000508.1:0-2621 GCF_024626565.1 Microbacterium sp. zg.Y909 | reverse complement strand
AACTACGGCTACGGGCGTGCCCTCGCCGATGGGGTCGTGCGTCCGGTGCTGTTCCTCGTGTACGCGGGACAGATGCGCTGGCGCACCAAGGCCGGCGACGAGTACGAGGCGCACCTCGGCCAGGACAACACGAAGGACATCAACTCGCAGGCCTGGCGCACCGCGCTGGACCCGCAGGGCGACTGGATCCCCGCGGTGCTGCGCAGCGCCGATCGGCGACTCAGCGAGGTGCGGCAGGAAGTCCCCGACGCCGGCGGCCTCGTCATCGCGACCGACCAGACCGCCGCACGGGCGTACGCGGCGATCCTCCGCGACATCACGGGCGAGCCCACGACCGTCGTGCTCTCGGACGACCCCGCGGCATCCGGTCGCATCGAGGAGTTCGCGAAGGGCACGTCGCGCTGGATGGTCGCGGTGCGCATGGTGTCGGAAGGCGTCGACGTGCCCCGGCTGTCGGTCGGCGTCTATGCCACGAGCGCGTCGACCCCGCTCTTCTTCGCCCAGGCGATCGGCCGTTTCGTGCGCGCTCGCCGCCGGGGCGAGTCGGCGAGCGTCTTCCTGCCGCACGTGCCGCAGCTGCTGGCCCTCGCCAATGAGATGGAGCGCGAGCGCGACCACGCGCTGGACCGCGAGTCGGGCGACGACGACGGCCTCGAGGACACCCTGCTGGCCGAGGCGGAGCGCGAGGACAAGGCATCCGACTCGCTCACCGAGGAGTTCAGTTACCAGGCGCTCGGCTCGGTCGCCCACTTCGACCGCGTGCTCTTCGACGGCAAGGAGTTCGGCCAGCTCGCGGTGCCAGGAACCCCCGAGGAGGAGGAGTTCCTGGGCTTGCCGGGGCTGCTCGAGCCCGAGCATGTGCACGAGCTGCTCATGCAGCGGCAAGCGCGGCAGGGCCGGCACCGCAAGGCGCGCGAGACCAGCGAGGCGCAGCAGGCGGATGCCACCGGAGCCCCGCCGGCCACGACGCTGCCGCCGGCGCTGCACCGCACGCTCAAGGAGCAGCGGCAGCTGCTCAACAGCCTCGTCGGCGTGTACGCGCGGCAGAGCGGCGAGCCGCACGGCGCGGTGCACGCCGAACTGCGACGCCTGTGCGGCGGGCCGGCGGTCTCGCACGCCACGGTCGCGCAGCTGCAGGCCCGCATCGACCTGCTCCGTCGCCGCGTGCACTCCTAGCCCTCACCGCTGGCGCTTCGGAACCCCGAAATGCTGACAATCACGGTTTTCGGCCGTAACGGTCACGCGGCGCTGATTACCGTAGAAGGCATCCCCCTTCCTGCTCCCGACCGGAGGTCTCATGAACGCGCCCGCGCCCCCCGCACCGACCGCGCGGGACCGCCGGCGGTGGGCGCAGTACCTCGTCGACGAGCGCGCTGAGGCACGTCTGTACCGCACGCTCGCCGAGCGGCGGACGGGCGAAGAGCGCGAGATCCTGCTCGCGCTGGCCGATGCCGAGGGGCGACACGAGTCGCACTGGCTGGGCCTGCTCGACGGGGAGCCCAAGCGCCTGCCCAGCCCGAGCCTGGACACCCGCATGCTGGGCTGGATGGCGCGCCGGTTCGGCATGGTCTTCGTGCTGGCCCTTGCCCAGAACGCCGAGGCGCGGTCGCCGTACGAGAGCGAGCCGTATGCCACGGCGGCCATGGTCGCCGACGAGAAAGTGCACCACGAGGTGGTGCGCAACCTCGCCGCCCGCGGCAGGCGGCGTCTGTCGGGCACGTTCCGTGCGGCGGTGTTCGGCGCGAACGACGGCCTGGTGTCGAACCTCGCGCTCGTGATGGGCATCGGCGCCGCGGGGGTGGGAGCTCCTTTCGTGCTGCTGAGCGGCCTGGCCGGTCTGCTCGCCGGGGCGCTGTCGATGGCCGCGGGCGAGTTCGTCTCGGTGCGGTCGCAGCGGGAGATGCTCGCCTCGACCGGCCACAGCGACTTCGCCGACGCGGCGTTGCCCGATCTCGACCTCGACGCCAACGAGGTGGCGCTGGTGTACCGTGCCCGCGGACTGGATGCCGACGAAGCGCTGGCCCGTGCCCGGCGCCTCGTGGAGACCGCGCAGGCGGCGGACCGGTCGCAGCCCTACCGGCGCCCGGTCGACGACGCCGAGGAGCACGACGTCGTGGGCGGAGCATGGGGCGCGGCGACGTCGAGCTTCCTGTTCTTCGCCTCCGGTGCGGTCATCCCGGTGCTGCCCTGGATCTTCGGCCTCGAAGGGGTCGTCGCCGTGGTGCTCGCTCTGGTGCTCGTCGGCATCGCGCTGCTGGCGACCGGTGCGATGGTGGGGGTGCTCTCCGGTGGCCCGCCGCTGCGCCGCGCACTGCGTCAGCTCGCGATCGGCATGGGAGCCGCAGCGATCACGTACGTCCTCGGGCTGGCGTTCGGCGTCTCCGTCGCCTGACAGCGCGCGCTTCGCCTGTCGCTAATCGTCGCTTCCGGGCGCCCGAAGCGACGAAACGCGACAGGCGAGCGCGGCAGCGGGGTATCCGGCGCCCCAGAAACTGAAGAAGGCCCCCTTTCGGGGGCCTTCTCATCTGTGCGCGAGGGGGGACTTGAACCCCCACGCCCGTTAAAGGGCACTAGCACCTCAAGCTAGCGCGTCTACCTATTCCGCCACCCGCGCATTGGGT
>NZ_JANJFJ010000507.1:0-2645 GCF_024626565.1 Microbacterium sp. zg.Y909 | reverse complement strand
TCGATCTGGGCGAGGGCCGATTCAAGGGCCTTCTCGCGGTCAGCGGGTGAGGGCATGACGTGCTCTTTTCTGCTCGCGGTCGGTCGCCTGTAGGCTGACGCGCTCTGCCCGGATGGGCGAGATGCTGCGACAAGGCGTGTGGTGTGCGATGACGGGTTCCACGCTACGGAGGGCCTCCGACATTGGGTCGGTCGCCTCCCGTGATCGGGGATGACTCGTTCTCGACACCGTCTGTGCAGGAGCCTACGCGCGCATCGAACACACTTTCGACGACACGCCGCGCCGCTTCGTCGGAACGTGCGAATGCGCTGGTCGGCTCAGCGCCCGCGCGGGTCCATGCGGCCGACGCCGTACCGCCTCGCGTCGGGGACGTCCGCTTCTTCGCAGAGCGCCACCCACACCTCACGCGCGCCGAGCCCGGCGTCGAGCGCTTCGCGCGCGGTCAGACCCCCGGCCCGCGACAACGCGAGGTCGGCGACCAGAGACGCGCCGCGCGAGCCGAACTCGTCCACGACGGCGCGATCGAACTCGCTTCGGCGCATTGCGGAGGAGATCAGCGCAACGAGAGCGCGGGCCTGGCATCCACCGACGCCACGAGGTCGTCGGGGACGACGTCGGGGAAGGTGTGCAGGCCTTCGAGCACCGAGATACGGTCGCCCACTTCACGCATGATCGACGAGATGGGCACATCGAGCGCGTCCGCCACGGCGGCGAGGATCTCGCTCGAGGCTTCCTTCTGCCCCCGCTCGACTTCGCTCAGGTACCCCAGAGCGACGCTGGCGCGACCTGCCACCTGGCGGAGGGTACGCCCCTTCTGAAGTCGGAAGTCACGCAGGACTTCCCCGATCTCTTGACGAACCAGGATCATTTCGGGCCCCCTCTCGCTTTCGATTCCATTGGGTGCATCACAGTACAACGACCAGAGCTGTCAATATAATCCCGCTTGTTGTGCGTGTGGTGAGAATCCGACATCGGTAACGCACCGGCCACGCCGTCTGTTCCCACTACAGCGCATCGAGTGCGAGCGAGACGGCGCGCACGGCTGCGGCGTTGCGGATCTGCTCCCGGTCGCCCTCGAGGACGAGGGATTCCACACGGGATCCGAGTGAGGTGGACACCGCCACGTGCACCGTGCCGACGGGTTGGCCGTCGGGGGAGTCGGGACCGGCGATACCGGTCGTGGCGATGCCGATGTCGGCGGGATGGCCGGGGGAACCGACCGCGTTGCGCACACCGCGCGCCATCTGGCGGGCCACACGCTCGTGCACCGGGCCGTGCGCTTCGAGCAGCAGCGCGTCCACGCCCAAGAGCGACTGCTTGAGGTCTGTGGCGTAGGCGACGATGCCGCCGCGCACGACGGCGGACGCCCCGGGTACGGCGACGAGCGACGCGACCACCAGGCCACCCGTGAGCGACTCGGCCACCCCCACGGTCCAGCCGAGCTCGCGCAGGCGTTCCACGAGTTGCTCCGCCTCGCTGCGGCGTCCACCCGAGACGAGGGTCTGCTCCGCCTCGTCGGAAAGCTCAGGATCAGGAGCAGAGCGGAACGGGCTCACTGTGCCGTCCCGCGGCGTGCACGCCGTGAGCCGCGCACCTCGGCGACGATGTAGTCGACGCCGCTGGCGACGGTGAGGAGCACCGCGATCGTCATGGTCACGAGGTTGACCCAGTGGATCCAATCCCCCACGACCGTCCACAGCGGAAGCAGCGCGAGCGACAGTGCGACGGCCTGGGCCACGGTCTTGAGCTTGCCCATCCACGCCGCCGCCACCACGTGGTCGCTCGCGACGATCAGGCGGTGCACGGTGACACCGACCTCACGCACCAGCACCACGGCGGTGACCCACCACGGCAGCTCGGCGAGGATCGAGAGCCCCACGAACGCGCACCCCGTGAGCGCCTTGTCGGCGATCGGGTCGAGCAGCTTGCCGAGATCGGTGACGATGTCGTGCTTGCGGGCCAGATACCCGTCGATCCCATCGGTGGCGATGGCGACGATGAACAGCACCGCCGCCCACCAGCGCAGCGGGCCGTCGGCACCGCCATCGGCCAGCAGCATCCACAGGAAGACCGGGGCGCACAGGATGCGCACGATCGTGATCGCGTTGGGGAGCTGCCTCGGGATCGCCACGATTCGAGCCTAGTTGCTGTGCCGGTCAGCGCCCGGTCAGGCCCCAGGCATCCTCATCATCGGAGTTCTCCTCCACGACCTCGTATCCGGCGAACTGCTCCTCGACGGGGTCCTCCTCGTCGGGCACGTCTTCGCCTCGCAGTCGCGCGAGCACGCCCGGCAGCTGCTCCGTGGTCACGAGCACGTCGCGCGCCTTCGACCCCTCGGAGGCGCCGACGATCTCCCGCGATTCCAGCAGGTCCATCAGGCGCCCGGCCTTGGCGAACCCGACGCGCAGCTTGCGCTGCAGCATCGACGTGGAGCCGAACTGCGTCGACACGACGAGCTCGGCGGCTGCAAGCAGAAGCTCGAGGTCGTCTCCGATGTCGGCGTCGACCTCCTTCTTCTCCACCACGGCGGCGACGTCCTTGCGGTACTCCGGACGCGCCTGCTGCGTGACGTGCTTGACGACCTTCTCGATCTCGCTCTCGCTGACCCACGCGCCCTGCACGCGCACGGCCTTCGAGGTGCCCAT
>NZ_JANJFJ010000061.1:0-16816 GCF_024626565.1 Microbacterium sp. zg.Y909 | reverse complement strand
TGGGACGTGCTCATGCTCGATGAGCCGACGAACCACCTCGACGTCGAGGGCATCTCATGGCTGGCCGAGCACCTGAAGCGCCGCTGGTCGGCGTCGTCGGGGGCCCTCCTCGTCGTCACCCACGACCGGTGGTTCCTCGACGAGGTCTGCACCCGCACGTGGGAGGTGCACGACCGCATGGTCGAGCCGTTCGACGGCGGCTACGCGGCGTACGTGCTGCAGCGCGTCGAGCGCGACCGGCAGTCGTCGGTGATCGAAGCCCGACGGCAGAACCTCGCCCGCAAGGAGCTGGCGTGGCTGCGCCGCGGAGCGCCCGCGCGCACCTCGAAGCCGAAGTTCCGCATCGACGCCGCCAACGAGCTCATCGCCGACGTGCCGGAGATCCGCGACCCCGTCACCCTGCAGTCCCTCGCCGTCTCCCGGCTGGGCAAGGACGTCGTCGATCTGCTGGACGTGTCGGTTTCCTACCCCTCGCCAGACTCAGGGACCGGCACGCGAGACGTGCTGCGCGGGGTCGAGTGGCGCATCGCCCCGGGCGAGCGCACCGGCATCCTCGGCGTCAACGGCGCCGGCAAGTCCACCCTTCTCGGTCTCATCGCCGGCACGGTGGAGCCGACCGCCGGCCGGGTCAAGCGCGGCAAGACCGTCAAGGTCGCGACCCTCTCGCAGCGCATGGACGAGCTGGACCCGCACCTGAACGACCCCGTGCGGGTCGTGATCTCGGGGCTGCGCACCAGCTACACCCTCGGCACTGGGTCCAAAGCGCAGGACCTGACCCCCGGCCAGCTGCTCGAGCGCATGGGGTTCGCAAGCGAGCAGCTGTCGACGCCGGTGAAGGACCTCTCGGGCGGACAGAAGCGGCGCCTGCAGCTGCTGCTCATCCTGCTGGAGCAGCCCAACGTGCTGATCCTCGACGAACCCACGAACGACCTCGACACCGACATGCTCGCGGCCATCGAGGATCTGCTGGACTCGTGGGCCGGGACCCTCCTGGTCGTCTCCCACGATCGCTACTTCCTCGAGCGGGTGACCGACCAGCAGTACGCCATCCTCGACGGGCACCTGCGACACCTGCCGGGCGGCATCGACGAGTACCTGCGTCTGCGGCACGCGCAGCAGCGCGCTGTGGATGCCGGGCCGGTCAAGGCCGCCGCTGCGCCGGCATCCGCCTCGGCGCTGTCCGGCGCCGATCGTCGCAATGCCGAGAAGGAGCTGTCGGCGCTGGACCGCAAGATCCAGAAGCTGCAGAAGGGGCTGGACGACCTCGACGTGAAGATCGCGAACGCGGCCGGCGGCACCGACTACGACGACGTGGCAGACCTCTACCGGCGACGGGACGCGCAGGCGGCCGAGATCGCCGAGCTCGAGGAACGCTGGCTCGAGCTCGGCGAAGCGCTCGACTGAGCGCGGTGAGCGCGCGACTCGGCGCTCACCGCCTCACGTCGCTCAGATGATGCCGTTCTCCTGCAGCCACGCCGTGGCGATGGCGGCGGGCGACATCTCGTCCTCGGTGCTCTGGACGTTCAGCGCGACCAGTCCCTCGGGCGTGAGCGCGGCGCTGATGGGGTCGATGACCTCGGCCAGCTCGTCGGCGAGTTCTTCGTTGACGAGCGGGACGACATTGGAAGCGAGGAACAGGCCCTCAGGATCCTCCAGCACGACGAGGTCCTGCGTCTGGATGCGCGGGTCGGCGGTGAAGACGTTGGCGATGTCGACCTCGCCCGCGGTGAGCGCCTCGACTGTCGTGTCGCCGGTGGCCTCGAAGTCCACGTTCACCCCGTACGTCTCGGCCAAGCCCGACGGTCCGTAGGGACGCTCGGCGAGCTCGGGCGGGCCACCCACGGTCAGCGTGCCGCCGATGTCGGCGAGGTCGGCGATGGTGGTGACGCCGTTCTCGTCGGCGAAGGCCGCGGTCACCGTGTAGGAGTCCTGGTCGGTCGCCTCGGATTGCTCGAGCACCGTCAGCCCATCCGGCAGCGCCTCGATCAGCGCCTCGTACACGTCGTCGGCCGTGCGCGCGTCGGTGTCGGGCTCGTAGTACTGCAGCAGGTTGCCGGTGTACTCGGGGAACAGGGTGATCGCCCCGCTCTCGATCTCGGGCATGTAGGCGTCGCGCTGACCGATGTTGAACGAGCGCTCCACGGTGTAGCCCGCGTCTTCCAGAGCCTGCGCGTAGATCTCGGCGATGATCTCGTTGGAGTAGTAGGCCTGCGAGCCGATGACGATCGTCTCGTTGTCGGTCGTGTCGCCCGCCTCAGGATCGAGCGGGTCGGCCGTCGAACAGCCGACGAGGGCGGCTGCGGCGAACGCCAAGGCGGTTGCGCCGGCGACCAGACGGCGCGGGATGCGTGCAGTGGACATGGATGCGTCTCCTCGGTGGGATGGATCAGGACGGGACAGGGGCGCTCGCGGCGGTCCGCACCGTCGACGAGCGGGTGGTGGTTCGGGCGCTGCGACCGGCGCGCAGGCCCCGGGGCACCGCGACGCGCTGCAGCACCGCGAACAGCAGATCCAGCAGCAGCGCCAGGCCGATCACCAGCAGCGCGCCGCCGAGCACCATCTCATAGCGGCGCAGCGGGATGCCGGCGATGATGTACTGCCCGAGGCCCCCCAGATTGACGTAGGCAGCGATCGTGACCGTGGCCACCACCTGGAGCGTCGCCGACCGCAGGCCGGCCACCAGCAGTGGCAGTCCCAGCGGCGCCTCGATGCGCCAGAGCACCTGCCACCCCGTCATGCCCATCGCACGCCCGGCGTCGCGTACGGCGGGATCGATCGCCTCGACGCCGGCATAGGCCCCGGCGAGGATCGACGGAATCGCCAGCAGCACGAAGGTGACCACGGCCGCCTCCGGTCTGTTCAGCACCCCGAACAGCAGCACCAGCAGGATCAGCAGGCCGAACGAGGGCACGGCCCGCGCGGCGCCCGAGACGATGACGGCGAGCTCCCGGCCGCGCCCGGTGTGGCCGATGAGCCACCCGAGCGGCACGGCCACAGCGGCGGCGAGGACGACGGAGATGACGGTGAACAGCAGGTGCACGCCGATGGCCGTGCCGATGGCGCCCCGCCCTGTCCACTGCTCGGGGGCGACGATCCACGCGAGGGCGTCGAGGAAGAGGGTCATGCCGGCGCCTCCGCGGTGCGCAACGCCAAGCGCGCACGCGCGCTCGGCGTGGCTGCCCGGCTCCACGGCATCAGGAGGCGACCGGCGGCGACGAGGATCAGGTCGATGACGACGGCGATGAGCATGACTGCGACGATGCCGGCGAGCACCTCGGGGACGATACGCCGCTGCAGACCGTTGGTGAAGAGGTAGCCGAGGTTGGTGACGCCGATGAGCACCCCGACCGTGGCCAGCGACACCGTGCTGACGGCGGCAACGCGCAGGCCCGCGAGGATGACGGGGCCGGCCAGCGGCAGGTCGACGCCCCAGAACCGCCGGACCGATCCGTAGCCCATCGCCACTGCCGCCAGCCGGGCATCGGGGTCGACCGCGTCGAAGCCGTCCGCGACCGACCGGGTCAGCAGCGCGACGGCGTAGAGCGTCAGGGCGACGAGCAGGTTGACCTCACTGAGGAAGCTGATCCCCAGGATGCCGGGGAGCAGCGCCAGCAGGGCGAGCGACGGGATCGTGTAGAGCAGGCCGCTGACTGTCAGCAGCGCACCGCGCAGCAGGCGGTAGCGCCACGCCACCCATCCGAGCGGCACCGCGAGCACCAGCCCCACGACGATCGGGACGATGCTCTGCCGCACGTGTTCGAGCGACAGCGAAGCGATCAGTCCCAGATTGTCGATGACCCAGTTCACGGCGCGCGTCGCTCCCGGGCACCGACGAACGCCTCGACGAAAGGCGACGCGGGATTCTGACGGATGTCGTCGGCGGTGCCCTGCTGCGCGATGCGCGCGCCGCGCTCGAGGATGATGATCTGGTCGCCGAGGAAGAACGCCTCCTCGATGTCATGCGTGACGAACACGATCGTCTTGCCGATGTCGCGCTGCAGCCGGATGAGCTCGTCCTGCAGCTCGGTGCGCACGATCGGGTCGACGGCGCCGAACGGCTCGTCCATGAGAAGGATGTTCGGTTCCGCCGCGAGCGCGCGCGCCACGCCGACGCGCTGCTGCTGGCCGCCCGAGAGCTGGCTGGGATAGCGGTCCGCCATCGCGGTGTCGAGCCCCACTGTGCCCATGAGCTCCAGAGCACGTTCCCGCGCGACGCCGCGGGCGACGCCGTTCAGGCGCGGCACCGTCGCGATGTTGGCGGCGACGGTCAGGTGCGGCAGCAGACCGGAGTTCTGCATCACGTAGCCGATGCTGCGGCGCAGCTGCACCGGCGAGCGGCCCGCGATGTCTTCGCCGTCGATGGTGATCGTGCCCGACGAGGGCTCGACCATGCGGTTGACCATGCGCAGCAGCGTGGTCTTGCCGCACCCCGAGGACCCCACGAACACCGTCGTGCGGCGGGGCGGGATGACGAGGGAGAAGTCCTCCACCGCCCGGGTGCCGTCGGGGAAGGATTTGGAGACCCCACGGAACTCGATCACGTCAGGCGCCGACCTGGACGTCCTGCCAGAACGCGACGTACCCGGAGAAGTCCCGGCCGACCCGTTCGATCGACCCTGGCTTCGGATCCGGGTACGCGAACGCGTTGTCGGCGTGCCCGTCGACGTCGTAGTACTGGCACTCCCCCTTCCACGCGCAGGTGTACGGGGTGTCGCTCGGGGTGAGGAGATCCCAGTTCACGCTCGCGGGCGGGAAGTACCAGTTGCCCTCGATGCGGATGAGGTCGGACTCGTCGGCATCTGCGATGATCGTGTCGCCCAGTCGTGCTTGCATGGCCGCTCCCTCGGTGGGTGAGCGTCAAGGGTAACGCCGGGCGCCGACACGCACGCGGCCTTGCATCAGCCGCCCGCGTGCACTAGCGGCGAGTCAATACCAGAAGCTCAGGCGCGGGGCGACGTGCCACGAGAGCGACCGCGCGAACGCCGTGGCATCACTCGTCTGCACGAGCCCGGCCCGCGCGAGCGTGAGCGCCGACACTCCCCCGAGATACACCGCCGAGAGCTCGCGGATATCGAGGGTCACGGCCACCGCATCCGCCGACTGCCCCGTGCGGAGCCGCGACACCGTGGCGCGGCCGTCGCCGGCGATGTCGAGCAGGTAACGTCCGCCGGCGATTTCGAGCGGGTCGGTGACCTCGAGCGAGAACCGGCCGGGTGCCGCGTAGGTGCGGGCCTGCAGGGCGGAAGGCACGTCGAGGATGCGCAGATACTGGTGATCGCGCACGGTCACCTTCGCCGCGCGCTGATCCTCGATCAGCCACAGCAGCGGCTCGTCGACCGACAGCTCGTGTGCTGTCACCGTGCCGACGAGGTCGAGTTCGAGGAGGAATCGCCAGAGAGCGGCGTACGCGTGATCGGTCTCGGCCAGCAGGTACGGCACGTGCACGCGCGCCTTCGTGAAGTCCTCGTCGTTTCCGGTGACGGTGTACAGCGCCAGCCCTCGCACGTCTCCAGCGGGATCGGTGTACTGCACGGCGCGCACCTTGCCGCCGTCTTTCACGTCGGGCCGCGTTCCTGCGAAGCGATCCCAGAACTCCCCCGGCACCTCGATCTCGCCAGGTGCCCTGAGTCGCACGCGGTCGTGCAGGATCGGCATCAGCTCGCGCACCCGCCGGCGCGGGATGAAGTCGACACGACCCGGGGCGCGCGGGCCTCGCCAGCCGGCGCGTCTGTTCTCGATCGTCCACGCCGCCGAGGCCGCGGCGGGCGCGAAACCGTAGCGCCCGTAGAGCGTGGACTCGCTGACGGTGAGCATCGCCATCGGCAGCCCGGCCGCCGCGGCTCCCCGCAGCTCACCCTCGAGCATCGCCCGGGCAATGCCCCGCCGGCGGTGCGTGGGCGCCACGGTCACCGAGCTGATCGCGCACGAGGAGATGCCGCGCCCGCCCGGCACCGTCAGCTCGCCGACCCAGGACGACAGGGTCGCGACCGGCATCTCGGGCATGGGGCCGGCACCGTCGTAGACACCGGTCAGCCGGCGGTGGGCGCTGAGTTCGCGGCTCGTCGCGATCTGCTCGTCGTTGCGCTCCTCGTCTTGAAAGCCGCGCGCGTTGGCCTGCAGCCAGGCGGCGTAGTCGGCGTCATCGGCGTGCGAGACGGTGCGGTACTGCAGGTCCCGCACGGCCAGCGCGGCGCGGGAACGCAGATCGACGGGCGCGTCGTGCCAGACGGCGTTGTTCACGGGGACCATCGCTCCATTGTGCCGTCAGCCGACGACGCGCGCGCCGGGGACCGGTCCGTGCACGGTCAGCGCGTCATAGCCGGTGGCGCTGAGGGCGGTCCTCAGCTGCACGGCGGCATCCGGGTCGCCGGCGAGGAACGCCACGGTGGGGCCGGAGCCGGAGACCATTCCCGCCAGCGCGCCCAGCCCGCAGCCGAGGTCCCTCAGGTCGGTCAGCTCGGGGCGCAGCGAGAAGGCGGCATCCTGCAGGTCGTTGTGCACGGCCGCGGCAACGGCAGCGGCGTCGCCGGTGCGCAGCGCCTGCAGCACGGCGGGGTCGACGTCGGGAGCTCCGGCCGGCGGTGCGATGTCAGGGGCGCTGCGCTCGCGCAGTCGATCGAGTTCCCGATACACCTCCGGAGTGGAAAGTCCCACCGGGTTGGTCACGATGACCCAGTCCAATCGTCCCCGAGCGAGCGCGGGACTCAGCTGGTCGCCCCGGCCGGTGCCCACGGCGGTGCCGCCCATCAGGGCGAAGGGCACGTCCGCCCCCAGCCGTGCGGCAAGTCGCTGCAGGCGCACGGCGGAGAGTCCGGCATCCCACAGCGCATCGCACGCGAGCAGGGCCGCGGCGGCGTCGGCCGATCCGCCGCCCATGCCGCCGGCCACGGGGACGGCCTTGCGCACCTCGAGGTGCACCCCGCCGTCGTAGCCGATCTCACTTGCCAGCAGCCTCGCCGCCCGCACCGCGAGGTTGCGGTCGTCGACCGGCACCCCGGACACGTCGACGACACCCTCGACCGAGATCGAGAAGCCGTCGGCGTGAGAGGCATAGACGTCCTCATACGCCGAGACGGCCTGATACACCGACGCGACGTCGTGGTAGCCGTCGTCCTGCACGTCGCCGACTTCGAAGAACACGTTGATCTTGCCGGGCGCACGCACGTGCACCCGACGGGACGACGCGGTCGGACTCACGAGTCCGCCGACTCCCACATCCCGACGTCCATGCCGTCCGAGAGCGCGTCGATGCGCTCCAGCTCCTCGGTGTCGAAGGCGGGTCCGTTGACGGCGGCGAGGTTCTCGTCGAGCTGCGCCGGGCGGGAGGCGCCGACGAGGGCCGACGCCACCACCTCGTTGCGCAGGACCCACTGCAGGGCCATCTGCGCCAGGCTCTGTCCACGCTCCTTGGCGATCGCGTCAAGGCCCACGAGGCGGCCGCGCCCGGACTCGGAGACCGTGTCCCGCGGCACCGACCAGCGCTCGACCGAGCGGTCGGCGGCACCCTCGCCGAGGTACTTGTCCGTCAGCAGGCCCTGCGCCAGCGGCGAGAACGCGATGGCGCCCAGTCCCTCCTGCT
Organism: Microbacterium sp. zg.Y909; assembly: GCF_024626565.1. Classification (NCBI taxonomy): domain Bacteria; kingdom Bacillati; phylum Actinomycetota; class Actinomycetes; order Micrococcales; family Microbacteriaceae; genus Microbacterium; species Microbacterium sp. zg.Y909. The sequence goes on along the minus strand of NZ_JANJFJ010000061.1, from coordinate 9,237 downwards.
CGAGCGCGCCGGTGAGGCCGTCCTCGATCCAGCGGTTGGCGATGGAGTACGAGGGCTGGTGGATCACGAGCGGAGTGCCGAGGCTGCGCGCGATGGCGACGGCCTCGACGGTGCGCATGGCGCTGTACGACGAGATGCCGACGTAGCGGGCCTTACCCTGGCGCACGAGGGTGTCGAGCGCGCCGATGGTCTCTTCCAGCGGCACGGTCGGGTCGTCGCGGTGCGAGTAGAAGATGTCGACGTAGTCGAGCTGCATGCGGCGCAGCGACTGCTCGGCACTCGAAAGCAGGTAGGTGCGCGACCCGCCGTCGCCGTAGGGGCCTGCCCACATGTCGTAGCCGGCCTTGGACGAGATGATCAGCTCGTCCCGGTAGGGCGCGAAGTCCTCGCGCATCATGCGGCCGAAGTTGATCTCTGCGGAGCCGTAGGGCGGGCCGTAGTTGTTGGCGAGGTCGAAGTGCGTGATGCCGATGTCGAAGGCGTGACGCAGCACCTCGCGCTGGCGGTCGAACGGCACGTTGTCGCCGAAGTTCCACCACAGGCCCAGCGAGATCGGGGGCAGACGCAGGCCGGATGCCCCGACGCGGCGGTAGTCGACGGAGGCGTATCGGTCTTCAGCGGCCGTGTACGGGCGGTGAAGATCGGCGACGGGCGGCTTGGTGCGGGGCGATTCGGTCACGCTCCCACGCTACTGCGCGAGGGGTGCCGCGCGCGCGATCCTGAGGAAGTCCGCCACGACCAGTTCTTCGCCGCGCGCCGTCGGGGCAACGCCCGCCGCTTCGAGCACGGCGGATGCCGCTGCCGACGAGCCGCCCAGCACACCGGCGAGCGCCTGCCGCAGCATCTTGCGGCGCTGACCGAACGCGGCATCCACGATCGCGAAGGTGCGCCGCCGCTCGGCCTCGGTCCCGCGCGGCTCGGCGTCGCGGCGGAAGGCCACCAGCACGCTGTCGACGTTGGGCACCGGCCAGAACACCTGGCGTGACACGGTGCCCGCCAGGCGCCACGGGCCGTACCAGGCCGCTTTCACGCTGGGGCTGCCGTACGCCTTGGTGCCGGGCTGCGCGGCGAGGCGCTCCCCCACCTCGGCCTGCACCATGACCACGCCGCGGTCGAGGTGCGGGAACGTCTCGAGAAAATGCAGCAGCACGGGCACGCTGACGTTGTACGGGAGGTTGGCGACCAGCACCTCGGGGTCGCCGGGAAGCTCCGTGATGCGAAGCGCATCGGCGTCGACGACCGTGAGTGCGCCGTCGGGCACGCCGTGGGCGGCTGCGGTCGCGGGCAGCCGCGCGGCGAGGCGGTGGTCGATCTCGACGGCCGTCACCGCGGCGCCGGTCTCGAGAATGGCCAACGTCAGCGAGCCGAGCCCGGGCCCGACCTCCACGACCCGGTCCTCGGGACGCACACCGGCGACCTGCACGATCTTGCGCACCGTGTTGGCGTCGACGACGAAGTTCTGCCCGAGCTTCTTGGTGGGGGTGACGTCGAGTTCGGCCGCGAGCGTGCGGATCTCGGTGGCGCCGAGGAGGGTCACAGTCACGGCGTCTCCTCGAAGGGGCCGTAGACGGCCAGGGTGTTGGATGCCAGCTGGGCGCAGAGCTCGTCGAGGTCGACGTCGAGCTCGTCGGCCAGGAACCGCACGGTCGCCGGGATCAGATACGGCGCGTTGGGGCGGCCGCGGAATGGCGCCGGCGTCAGGAACGGGGCGTCGGTCTCGACGAGGATGCGCTCGCGCGGAGTGACGGCGAGGGCGTCCCGCAGATTCTGGGCGTTCTTGAACGTGACGTTCCCGGCGAACGAGAGGTAGTAGCCGGCGTCGGCGGCGATGCGGGCCATGTCCGCGTCGCCCGAGAAGCAGTGGAAGACGGTGCGTTCGGGGGCGCCCACCCGCATGAGCGTGGCCAGGACCTCGTCGTGCGCGTCGCGGTCGTGGATCTGCATCGCGATGTCGTGGCGCTTGGCCATGGCGATGTGCGCTTCGAAGCTCTCGTACTGCGCAGGCAGACCCTCGGGACCCGTGCGGTAGAAGTCGAGCCCGGTCTCGCCGATCGCCCGCACCCGGGGCTGTGCGGCGAGGTCGTCGATGACGGCGATGGCCTCGTCGAGCATCCCCCGTTCGGCGTATGCCGGTGCCTCATTGGGGTGGATCGCGACCGCCGCCAGCACCTGTGGGTGGGATGCCGCCGCCCACGCCGACCAGCGACTCGAGTCGACGTCACCGCCGGCCTGCACGACGCCGGTGACCCCGACGGCCGTCGCGCGCGACAGCTGCTCGTCCAGGCTCAGCCCCACTTCGCCGTCCTCGATCTCGAGGTGGGCGTGGTTGTCGTACACCGCCACCGTGAGCGGCTCCGGAGCCGGCGGATAGCTGACGTCGCGCGCACCCTTCTCGCGCTGTCGCACGTACTGGCTGGGGTCGGTCATGCGCTCTGTTCGACGCGGGGGAACAGCGGTGCGAGGCCGCTCACCGAGGCCCCGGCGGGCAGCTGCCCCCAGGTGCCCGCGTCGCGGATCGGCTGGTCCTGCAGCGCGCCGAGAGTGGCGGCGGCGCCGAGGGCGTCCCAGAGGATGCCGGTGGCGTGCGGCATGACCGGCGAGAGCAGCACGGTGAGCGCGCGCAGCCCTTCGGCTGCGGTGTAGAGCACCGTACCCAGCCGCTCGCGCTGCGATGCGTCCTTGGCCAGCGCCCACGGCTCGTTCTCGGTGATGTAGAGGTTGAGCGCGTCGACGATCGTCCAGATGGCGGCGATGGCCTCGTCGGGGCGGAAGCGCTCCATCGCGGCATCCGCGGCGGTCGCGGCATCCGCCACGGTCCGCTGGATGTGCAGGTCGGCCTCGGTGTACACGCCTGCCGGCGGCACGATGGCCTCGAAGTAGCGCTCGATCATCGCGACCGTGCGCGAGGCGAGGTTTCCGAATCCGTTGGCGAGCTCCGCCTGGTAGCGGGCGGAGAGGTCCTCCCACGAGAACGACCCGTCCTGGCCGAAGGCGATGGCCGAGAGGAAGTAGAACCGATAGGCGTCCGAGCCGAACACGTCGGTGATCTCGGTGGGCGCGATGCCGGTGAGCTTCGACTTCGACATCTTCTCGCCGCCGACGAGCAGCCAGCCGTGGGCGAAGACACCCCGGGGCACCTCGAGGCCGGCGGCCATGAGCATGGCCGGCCAGATGACGGCGTGGAAGCGGAGGATGTCCTTGCCCACCACGTGGTAGGCCGGCCAGCGCCGGTCGAACTGCTCCTGGTCGCTGCCGTAACCGACGGCGGTGGCGTAGTTCAGCAGTGCGTCGACCCACACGTAGATGACGTGGGACTCGTCCCACGGCACCTTGATGCCCCAGTCGAACGTGGACCGCGAGATGGAGAGGTCCTTGAGGCCGTTCTTGACGAACGAGATGACCTCGTTGCGCGCCGAGTCGGGGCGCAGGAAGTCGGGCACCGTCTTGTAGAGCTCGAGCAGCTTGTCCTGGAACTCGCTGAGCTTGAAGAAGTAGTTCTTCTCCTGCAGCAGCTCCAGCGGCTTGGAGTGGATCGCGCAGACCTTGAGACCCTCGAAGGCCCCGGTGCCGTCGACGATCTCGGACTCCGGCTTGAACTCCTCGCAACCGACGCAGTACAGCGCCTCGTACTCGCCTGCGTAGATGTATCCCCGGTCGTACAGCGTCTGGAAGAAGACCTGCACGTTGCGCTCGTGGCGCTCCTGCGTGGTGCGGATGAAGTCGTCGTTGGCGACGTCGAGCGTCTGCAGGAGCGGGAACCACGACTCGGTGACGAGCTTATCGACCCATTGCTGGGGCGTGACGCCGTTCGCCGCGGCGGCGCGCAGCATCTTCTGACCGTGCTCGTCGGTGCCGGTGAGCATCCAGGTGTCGTCGCCGGCCTGGCGGTGCCAGCGCGCGAGGGTGTCCACCGCCACGGTCGTGTAGCCGTGGCCGATGTGGGGCACGTCGCTCGGGTAGTAGATCGGCGTCGTGATGTAGAAGGATCGGCCTGAGGTCACCCGTCGATTCTAGGTGGGGCCGCGCTGTGAGCCCGCCCCCTGTTACGCGGGCGGCATCGGTCCCACCACGGGTAGCACCGGGTACAGGCCTGCCTCGGGGTCGCTGGCCCGGGTTGCACTGGTCTGGTGCCCACGCCGCCTCCGGGCGGGCTCCCGGCCGGGCCCCTTGCGCAACACGGGTCGCCCGTCGAAGGCCGGCCCGCCCAGGGGATCGCGCTTGTCACGCAGGTCGGTGTCCCACCCCAGTCCGCCCGCCATCTTCAGCCGCAGCTGCTCGACCGCGGACTCCAGCCCGTCGAGCCCGTCGCGCGTCAGGAAGTACCAGCGCCATTGATAATCCGCGCGCACCTCGATGAAACCGGCGTCGCGAAGGATGCGCAGGTGCTTCGAGACCGCCGTGCGCGAGATGGCGAACTCGGCGCCCACGGCCTCAGCGAGCTGCCCGGCGGTGTGCTCGCCGCTGGCGAGGACGTCGATGATGCGCCGCCGCGCGGGCTCGGCCATCGCTTCGAAGGGGTTGATCCTGCGCCGGTACCTGTCCATGCGCGGACGATATGGCCACCCTCCGACATCGACGGATGCCGCGGCGGGCGACGCTCCGCGAGCTGTCGCCGGCGCACCGGGCCGAACTTTCGACGTCGTCTCGTTTCACCATGTGAGTTCCCGCTCACACAGCCACGCCGCGACCGGCGAGCGTGGCTGTGCCCTGCGGCGGGAGCATCCGCTTGGCGGACTCGGCCCGCCCGCCCCTCCCCGCGTGAACGAGAACTCACGTACGGGCGAACTGGTTCCGACCCCATGCGTGAACGGGAACTCACACGGCACAGTGTGAACGGGAACTCACACGGCACAGTGTGAACGGGAACTCACACGGCACCGTGTGAGCGGGAACTCACATGCGCAATCGGGAGACTGTCGGCGAACGGACGCGAGGCGCCGGGTGCGAGTCGGCAGACGGGCGGGGGTGCGGGGCGCGAGGCTGCGCCTCACGCGGTGCCGCGCACGACGAGCGTCGTCGGCAGCACCAGGTCGGTGCGGGGAACCCCGTTGATCACGTCGATCAGGATCTCCACCATCGCGCTGCTGATCTCCGACCACGGCTGACGCATCGTGGTCAAGGGCGGCTCGTGCGTCTCAGCCAGTCCCGAATCGTCGAAGCCGGCGACGGCGAGGTCCTCGGGCACCCTGAGCCCCGCCCGGCGCGCGGCCGCGATCGCCCCCACCGCCATCACGTCGGATGCCGCGAAGACCGCGTCGATGTCGGGGGCGCGCTGCAGCAGCCGCGTCATCGCCGCATCCCCCGCCTCGCGGGAGTAGACATCCTGCTCCACGAGGTCCGGGTCGAACCGGTCCCCCATCTCCTCGCGGAAGCCCACCAGTCGATAGCGGCCGCCCGAGGTGTCGTCGGGGCCCGTGATGAGCGCGATCCTGCGGTGACCGCGGTCCATCAGGTACCGGGTCATCACCCGCGCCGAACCGACCTCGTCCACCGACACCGTCGGCACCTGGGCGCGGTACCCGAGCGGCACACCCGTGCACACGGTGGGCACGCCCGCCTCGATGAGCGAGACCAGCAGCGGATCCGATTCGTGGGACGAGATGAGCAGAACGCCGTCGACGTGGCCGGCGCTGACATAGTGCTCGACGTTCGCCCGCTCGGAGGCGGTGTCCGCGACGAGCAGCACGAGGGTCATCGACCGCTGGGCGAGCGCTTGGGTCGCCCCGCGCAGAAGCAGGGCAAAGGTGGGGTCGGAGAACAGCAGATGCTGCGGCTCGGTCAGCAGGAACGCCAGCGAGTTCGACCGTCCCGTCGCGAGGCTCCGCGCGGCGTGGTTCGCGGTGTATCCGGTGCGCGCGATGGCATCCTCGACCGCCTGCCGGGCGTCCGGGGACACCCAATGCCCGCCGTTGATCACGCGCGACACCGTGCCACGCGACACGCCTGCCGCCGCCGCGACGTCTCGGATCGTCGGTCGGCGGCGGGTCTCGCTGATCTCGCCCACGTGCAGGACTTTACCCCCCGAGCGCCTCGGACTGGGACCGGTCACGGTTCCATAACGTCGAGTTACCGAGCGCCCGCGATCACGTATGCTGTTCCCAGCTGGGACCGGTCACAGCCGGACCCACACAAAACCCTGACCCGAGGAAGCGTTCCATGACCTCGACGCCGCGTTGGCCCGACATCGACGGCATCGCGTACGGCGGCGACTACAGCCCTGAGCAGTGGTCGCCCGAGACCTGGCGCGAAGACGTCGCGCTCATGCGCGAAGCAGGCGTGAACCTCGTCAGCATCGGCATCTTCTCGTGGGCGCTGCTGGAAACCAGCGAAGGGGTCTTCGACTTCAGCTGGCTGGACGAGGTCGTCGAGCTGCTGCACGCCAACGGCATCCGCATCGACATGGGCACGCCCACCGCGTCGCCGCCGGCGTGGTTCTTCGCCGAGCACCCCGACGCCCGCGTCATCACCCGCGACGGTGTCGTCATGGGCTTCGGCGCCCGCGGCATGGCCTCACACTCGGCGCCCGCCTACCGCAAGGCGGCCGTGCGCATCGCCACCGAGCTCGCCAAGCGGTACGGCGGGCACCCCGCGGTGGTGCTCTGGCACGTGCACAACGAGTTCGGCGTGCCGGTGGGCGAGGACTACTCCCCCCACGCGGTGCGTGAATGGCGCCTGTGGCTGCAGCAGCGCTACGGCTCGCTCGACGGGCTCAACAAGGCATGGGGCACGGCCTTCTGGGGCCAGCACTACACCGACTGGGAGCACGTCGGCGCGCCGGCAGCCGCCCCGTCGGTCGTCAACCCCGCGCAGCGCCTGGACTACGCCCGCTTCACCGACCACCAGCTGCGCGCCTGCTTCATCGCCGAGCGCGACGCGATCCGCGCGCACAGCGACCGCCCCATCACCACGAACTTCATGGCCAACCAGCACAACGGCTGCGACCTGTGGGCGTGGGCCGAAGAGGGCGAGATCGGCCTGGCCATCGCCGCCGACCTCACCCGTTCGGTGGGCGGCGGCGCGCCGTGGATCCTGATGGAGCACTCCACGTCGGCGGTCAACTGGCAGCCCCGCAACATCGCCAAGCGCCCGGGCGAGATGGCCCGCAACTCGCTGTCGCACTTCGGTCGCGGCGCCGACGGCATCCTCTTCTTCCAGTGGCGCGCCTCGCGCTCCGGCGCAGAGAAGTTCCACTCCGCGATGCTTCCGCACGCCGGCACCGGCTCCCGGGTGTGGCGCGAGGTCGTCGACCTCGGCGGCAAGCTCGGGCGTCTCGGCGAGGTGCGCGGCTCCCGCGTGCACGCCGACGTCGCGATCCTGTGGGACTTCGAGTCCTTCTGGGCCCAGGACCTCGAGTGGCGTCCGTCCGAGGACGTCAGCCACGACGAGCGCATCCGCGCGTACTACGAGCGGCTGTGGCGCGACGGCATCACGGTGGACTTCGCCCTGCCCGGGCAGGACCTCTCCGGCTACAAGCTCGTCATCGCCCCGGCCCAGTACATGCTGAGCCAGGCCGACGCCGACAACCTCAACCGCTACGTCGAGCGCGGCGGAACCCTCGTGGTCTCGTTCTTCTCCGCCGTCGTCGACGAGCACGACGCGGTGCACGCCGGCGGATTCGGCGCCCCGCTGCAGCCCGCCCTGGGCGTGCGCGTCGAGGAGCACCTGCCGCTGCGCGAGGGTGCGACGGCCGCGATCGACTGGGACGGCACGCGTCTGAGCGCCGACGTCTGGCAGGAAGACCTGGTGCTCGCAGGAGCCGAGGTCCGCGCGACGTACCTCGAGGGACCCGCCGCCGGCGAACCGGCCATCACCCGCCACCGCCACGGCACCGGGACCGGCTGGTACGTCAGCACCCGCCCGGATGCCGAGGGACTGGATGCCATCATGAAGGCCGTCTACGCCGACGCCGGCATCCGCCCCACCGACCTGCCCATCGGGGTCGAGGCCATCCGTCGCCGTCGCGACGGGGTGGAATACCTCGTCGCGATCAACCACGGCGCGAACAGCGCCGCGCTCCCCGCCGATGGCGTCGACCTCCTGACGGGGGCCGAGGTCAAGGGCATGCTTGAACTTGCGGCCGGCGGCGTAGCCGTCATCCGCTCGGAGGAACAGCACACTCCGCACTGAGAGATGTACCCGTTGCGGCCACCCCGGCCCAACACTCACCACCGGTCGTAAGGGCGCGACCTCGTCAGAGGCCCGCAGGATCGACCACCCCACGGAAGGAAAATCCATGCGCAAGATGGGAATGAGCATCGTCGCAATCGCGTCGACTGCCGTCCTGCTCGCCGGCTGCTCGGGCGGCGGCGACACCGCCAACGAGTCGGAGGGCACCGAAGGTTCGGGCGCTGTCCTGACCGTCTGGACCGACGAGAACCGCGAGCCCGCCATCGAAGCAGCCGCTGCGGCCTTCGAGGAGGAGACCGGCGCCAAGATCGAGCTCGTCCAGAAGAACTTCGAGGACATCCGCGCCGACTTCATCGCACAGGTGCCGACCGGCGAGGGCCCCGACATCACGATCGGCGCGCACGACTGGCTCGGCGCGCTTGTCGCCGCCGGCGTCGTGGACACGGTGGACCTCGGCGACAAGGCGAGCTCCTTCGAGCAGGTCGCGATCGACGCGATGACGTACGAGGGCCAGCTGTACGCCCTGCCCTACTCGCTCGAGACGATCGCGCTCGTCCAGAACACCGACATGGTCGGCGAAGAGGCTCCGGCCACGTGGGACGACATGGTCGCCGCCGCGCAGGCTGCCGGCGCGGAGCGCCCGATCGTCATCAACACCGCCGGCCAGACCGGTGACGCCTACACGATGTACGGCTTCCAGACCTCGTTCGGCGCCCCCGTCTTCGAGCAGGACGACACCGGCTCGTACACGGCCCAGGTCGGCATGGGCGGCGCGCCCGGTGAGGCGTTCGCCACGTGGCTCGGCGCCAACGGCGCCAACGGCACCGGCATCATCTCCACCACGATCGACTACGACACCAACAACGAGCTGTTCGCGTCCGGCCAGGCTGCGTACACCGTTCAGGGCCCGTGGGCGATCGAGGCGCTGACCGCCGATGGCGTCAACGTCACGGTCAACCCGATCCCGTCCGCCGGTGGCGAGACCGCCGCGCCGTTCGTGGGCGTGCAGGGCTTCTACCTGAGCTCGCAGAGCGAGAACGCGCTGCTGGCCCAGGAGTTCCTGACGAACTACCTCGCCACCCCCGAGGCGCAGAAGGCCCTGTACGAGGC
>NZ_JANJFJ010000506.1:0-2646 GCF_024626565.1 Microbacterium sp. zg.Y909 | reverse complement strand
GCGAGCTCGCGCGTGGCCAGGTACAGCGCGAGCTGGTCGTCGGCGATGCCGAGGTCGCGGCCGAAGTCGGCGAAGTTCTGCGGCAGGATCGCCGCCTCGCCGGCGGGCATGACCGGAAGCCCCACGTCGCCGCCGCTGACGACCTCGGTCGACAGTCGCCCGACGACGGCGCCCAGCTGTGCGGCGAACAGCGAACCGCCCACGGTGCGCATGAGCTTGCCTGCGCCCTGTACGACGGACCGCATCTCTTCTGGCACCTGTTCGTCGAGGGCCGCGGTGAGCGCGTCGGCGATGCTGAGGGCGACGGGCTCCGCGAGTTCCTGCCAGACGGGCAGGGTGGCTTCGACCCACCCGCCACGGGTGAGGGTGCGCGGCGGCTGGGAGAGCTCCGAGATCGTCGTGGCCTCGCTCAGCCACAGGTTCGCCAGTGCGAACGCCTCGCCGAGGTCGGTGCGCTCACCGCTGCTGATGCCGAGACCGCCCTGGTTGGCGATGTGCAGGGCCTGGCGCTTGGCGAGGTCCCACGAGATGCCGTCCGACGGCGCCTGCGAGAACGCGCTCTGCATCTGCTGCATCATCGCGGCCATCATCGCGGGGTCGATCCCCATGCCCGACAGGCGCGAGAGCTGTTCGGGGTCGATCGCCCCCGGCTGGCCCCCCAAGAGCCGACGCAGCAGTTCCTGGAAATCATCCTCGGGGGAGCGGTCTTCGCCGTCGGCCATGTCAGGCGCCTTTCAGCAGGTAGGGGGTGTCCCGCTCTACGCTAGTGGCACCCCTCCCTCGCACCACCCGGCTGGTTTTCGCCGGTCGCGAACGACCTGGCACAGAAAGGCCCGCCGTTGGCCCTCATCGATGAGAACGTCACCCTCGTCCCGGCACCGCGCCGTCGGCTGCCGCGGGGTGCGGTGGCGGGCATCTGGTCACTCGTCGTGGCGCTCGTGGTGCTGCTGGTGCTGACGTTCCTTCCCACCGCGTACGTCATCCAGCAGCCGGGGCCGGTGTACGACACCCTCGGCACGGCGCGCACGGGCGACGGCGAGGAGGTGCCGCTCATCTCGGTCGAGGGTGCCGAGACCTATCCCACCGCCGGCACGCTCGACCTGCTGACGGTGCAGGTGCGCGGCAACCGCGAGCACCCCATTTCATGGTTCGAGCTGGCGCTGGCGTGGTTCGACCGCACCCGCGCCGTCGTCCCCATCGACGAGGTGTTCCCCGCAGGCCAGACGACCGAGCAGCGCAACGAGGAGAGTTCGGCCATGATGGTCGATTCCCAGCAGGAGGCTACGGCCGCTGCCCTGAGCGAACTCGGCTACGACGTCGGCGCGCGGCTGACGGTGTACTCGCTGACCGACGACTCCGCCGCGAGCGGCGCCGTGGAGACGGGGGATGTCATCGTCGCCGTCGAGGGACGGAGTGTCGCCGACGCCTCTGAGGTGCGGGCGATCGTCGCGGAGCGCGCCGGCGAGCCGGTGACCCTGACCGTGGAACGCGAGGGGACGGCCCGCGACGTGACGGTGACGCCGCGAGAGGAAGAGGTCGACGGCGAGACGGTGTGGCTCTTGGGGGTCACCCTGATGCAGGAGTACGACTTTCCGCTGGACATCACCATCCAGCTCGACAACGTCGGCGGCCCGAGCGCGGGCATGATGTTCGCCCTCGGGATCATGGACGTGCTGACCCCGGGCGAGCTCAACGGCGGCGCCGATGTGGCCGGCACCGGCACGATCACCGGAACCGGCGACATCGGCCCGATCGGCGGTATACGCCAGAAGATGTGGGGGGCCGAGGATGCCGGAGCGGACATCTTCCTCGCCCCCGCGGCGAACTGCGGCGAGGTGGTCGGCTACATTCCCGACGGGCTGCAGGTCTTCGCCGTGACGACGCTCGACGACGCACTCGAGGTGCTCGAGACGGTGCGCGACGACGGGGATCTGACGGCCCTGGCGTCGTGCGAATCGTGACCTGAGCAGGTCTCGGCATCTCCTCGGCATCCCGTCGGAGCAGGGGCGCCTAGGATTAGGGGGTGACCACGACCTCACCGCCGAACCAGGCCACGCCCAGCACCTCACGCCGCGCAATAACGATCACGCTCGCGATCATCGCGGCGCTCGTGGTCGCGTTCTTCGCGTTCTCCAACCTCTACGCCGATTGGCTCTGGTACGAGCAGCTTGGCTTCGACAGCGTTCTCGTCACGCAGTGGACCGCGCGGGTGACGATGTTCCTCATCGGGTTCTTCGCGATGGCGGTGCCGGTGTGGATCGCGATCCAGCTCGCCTATCGCCTCCGACCGGTTTATGCACGGCTCAGCTCGCAGCTGGACCGGTACCAGGAAGTCGTCGAGCCGCTCCGTCGCCTGGCGATGTGGGGCATCCCCATCTTCTTCGGCTTCTTCGCCGGCTTCGCCGCGTCGTCGCAGTGGGAGACGACGTGGCTCTGGCTCAATGGCGTCGCCACCGACGTGACGGACCCGGAGTTCGGCCTCGACACCGGCTTCTACCTCTTCGCGATGCCGTTCTACACGGCCGTAGTCGGGTTCGTGTCGGCGGTGCTGCTGGTGTGCCTGCTGGTCACGGCCGTCGTGTCGTATCTCTATGGATCCGTGCGCGTGGGGCAGCGGGAGCTGCGCATCTCCAAGTCGGCGCGCAT
>NZ_JANJFJ010000505.1:0-2660 GCF_024626565.1 Microbacterium sp. zg.Y909 | reverse complement strand
GGACGCCGCCACCACCTCGGCGAGCCTCGTGGCGCAGTACATGCTCAACCGCAAGTGGATCGAGAGCTGGTACGTGTGGATCGGCGTCGACATCGCCTTCGTCGCGCTGTCGATCGCGAGCGGCCTGTGGATCGTCGCCGCGCTGTACGCCCTCTTCATCGTGCTGTGCGTGTTCAGCCTGCGCGCGTGGCGACGCGTGCAGCGGGCGGCCGACGCACCGGCGCCGGTGGATGCCGCCGTGGCGGCGCGCGCGTGAGTGCGGCCTACCGGCACGCACTGGTGATCGGCAAGTTCTACCCGTTGCACGCCGGCCATGGGCACCTCATCCGCACGGCGGAGCGTTGCAGCGCGCGTGTCACCGTCGAGGTGATCGGATCGTCCGTGGAGTCGATCCCGGTCGAGGTGAGGGCGCAGTGGGTCGCTGAGGAGCACCCCCGGGTGCGGGTGGTCTCGAAAGTGGACGACACCCCCATCGACTTCGAGTCCTCCGCCGCGTGGGATGCGCATACCGCCATCATCGCGGGGCTGCTCGACGCACCGGTGGATGCCGTCTTCACCTCCGACGAGTACGGGGAGGAGCTCGCCGGACGGCTCGGGGCCGCATGGGTGCAGGTCGACCCGCAGCGCCGGCTCAATCCCGTGTCGGGCACCGCAGTGCGCGCCGACCCGGCGGGGCAGTGGGGGGAGCTCGCACCGGCCGTGCGGGCGTCGCTCGCCGCGCGGGTGGTGGTGCTCGGCGCGGAATCGACCGGCTCGACCACCCTCGCCGAGGCGCTCGCCGCAGAGCTGGGCACGCTCTGGGTTCCCGAGTACGGACGCGAGCACTCCCTGACGCGGGACGGGGGGCTCATCGCCCCGTGGCGCACCGACGAGTTCGATCTCATCGCCGACCGCCAGATCGCGCTGGAGCGCGACGCCCTGCGCCGCGTCCCGGCGCCCGTGCTGGTGTGCGACACCGACGTCCTCGCCACGGCGCTCTGGCACGAGCGGTACGTCGGGGTCGCCGCGCCGCGGCTGTGGGAGCGCGCAGCCGCCCACGCGCCCGACCTCTATCTCCTGACAGGGGACGAGATCCCCTTCGTGCAGGACGGCATGCGCGACGGCGAGCACATCCGTCATGCGATGCAGGACCGCTTCCGAGAGACGCTCACCGGGCAGGACACCCCCTGGGCGGAGGTGCGGGGTACCGTCGCCGAGCGCGTCGCGGCATCCGTCCCCCTCATCCGCGACGTCGTCGCCCGCCGGCTGGCATTCGCGCGCCCGCTGGGGGATCGACCGCACGACGAGCAGCGCGCGCTGGCCCGGCAGACCGGCCGGTAGGCTTCTGGCGCGCCGCTGACCTACGCGCTGGGCGACGCCGGCGCCGTCATGACCCTCCCCGCCGATGCGTCGTTCTCGTCGAATGTCCTGCTGCCGCTGCTGACCTTCGCGGTCGGGGGGAAGTGCCTGGGCTGGAGCGTCGAGCAGGCGGCCGACGGCCGCGTCTCGGTGCGCATCGCCGGTGGCGACGCGGATGCCGTGGCGCGGGCGCTGCACGTCCTGCTCGGCCGGCCGCTCACGCTCGAGCGCTTCGAGCGACCGTCCGACCTCGGCGAGGGAAAGCCCCGCCGCTATCGCAGCGCCCCCGCCTGACCGGCGGCGGCGTCAGAGGTCGAGCGGCCAGGCGGGGTGCAGTTGGATGACCCCCGCGGTGGCCATCGGATGCCGCGAGGCGAGCTCGACCGCCTCTTCGAGGGTGTCGCACTCCAGCACGTCGAAGCCCCCGATGAGTTCGTAGGCCTCGGCGAACGGGCCGTCGCTGACGATCACCTCGCGCCGGCGTCGGCGGATGGTCTTCGCTTCGGACGCCGGCCGCAGCCGGTCGCCCTCGACGGCGCGGTCGGTGCCGTAGGCCTCGTCGACCCACTGCTCGATCGACACGGGCGGCTCTTCGGGGGTGTCGAGGTCGGGGTCGGTGAGCACCAGCATGAGGTATCGCATTGCGTCGCCTTTCGTTGGAGTGACGTTACGACAGCACGTCGCTTCGGCGGGAGGGGGGATCGACATTCCGCAACAGGAGAAATCCCCGGAGCAGGACAATCCGGGTGAAGAGGTCCTGTTCCGGGGATTTCTCCTGTGTAGGAGTCGCCCATGTGGGGCGGATGCCGCGGCATCCGCCCCACATCGTTCTGGCGCTCAGCTGAACTGGTTCATCGTGTTGTGCGCCCCGCCTGCCTTGAGCGCCGCCGCGCCGGCGAAGTACTCCTTGTGGTTGTCTCCGATGTCGCTCCCGGCCATGTTCTGGTGCTTGACCGTCGCGATGCCCTCGCGGATCTCACGGCGCTGAACTCCGCGGACGTAGGCGAGCATGCCCTCGTCGCCGAAGTACCCCTTGGCGAGGTCATCGGTCGACAGCGCGGCCGTGTGGTAGGTCGGCAGCGTGATGAGGTGGTGGAAGATGCCGGCCCTGGCCGACCCGTCGCGCTGGAACGTGCGGATCTTCTCATCGGCCAGCCGGCCGAGCTCCGTGTCGTCGTAAGCGACGTTCATCAGGTCGCCGCGGTCGTAGGCCGAGACGTCCTCGCCCTGCTCGGCGAGCAGGTCGTAGGCCTGCTGGCGGAAGCTGAGCGTCCAGTTGAAGGACGGGCTGTTGTTGTAGACGAGCTTCGCGTCCGGGATCT
>NZ_JANJFJ010000504.1:0-2677 GCF_024626565.1 Microbacterium sp. zg.Y909 | reverse complement strand
CCCACGCCACGATGCGATCCTGAGGACACTGATGCCCACTAATCCCGCCACCGAGTCCGGCGACCGCTCCCACGCGCAGCCGCCCGTCGAGTCGGTCGCCCAGATCTCGGCGCTGCTGCTGGACACCGATCCCACGCTCGATCCCGAACTCGCCCGCGTGGCCCGCCAGGCCGCGGCCGAGGGTGCCGTGCTGCTGCGCAACGACGGCGTGCTGCCCCTGGGGGCCGAGCGCCCGGTGGCGGTGTTCGGGCGCGTGCAGATCGACTGGTTCGCCGTCGGCTACGGCTCGGGCGGCGACGTGAAGGTGCCGTACGTCTGGAACCTGCTGGCGGGCCTGCGCGACGCGGGGGTGCAGGTCGACGACGAGGTCGCCGACCGCTACGCGGCGTGGACGGCAGAGAACCGCCCGTCGTACGAGGGCACGTGGGGGCAGTGGCCGCACCACTTCCCCGAGATGCCGCTGGATGCCGACGTCGTCGCGGCCGCCGCGACGCGCGCCGACACCGCGGTCGTCGTCATCGGCCGCGCGGCCGGTGAAGCGCGCGAGAGCGTGCGGGAGCCCGGGAGCTTCTATCTCACCGACGACGAGCGCACCATGCTCGACCTCGTGACGACGTCGTTCGCGCGCACGGTCGTCGTGGTCGACGCCGGCAACGTCATGGATCTGTCGTGGGTCGATGCCTACGGTGACCGCATCGGTGCCGTGCTCTACGCGTGGCAGGGCGGCATGGAAGGGGCGCGCGCCGTCGCCGGCGTGCTGGCGGGCGAGATCGCCCCCAGTGGCAAGCTGACCGACACCATCGCCCGCTCGTACGAGGACTACCCCAGCGCCCCCCACTTCGGCGACCCCGACGTCAACGTCTACGCCGAGGACGTCTTCGTGGGCTACCGCTACTTCGAGACCTTCGCGCAGGACCGGGTGCAGTTCCCCTTCGGCTTCGGCCTCGGCTACGCCGCGTTCGAGGTCACGGTGGTCGACGCGACGACGGATGCCGCGACGACGGACGCCGCGACCGTGCGGGTGACCGTCGACGTACGCAACACCGACGACGTCTTCGCCGGCAAGGAGACGGTGCAGGCCTACCTCGCCGCTCCCGACGGGCGCCTGGGCAAGCCCGCCCGATCGCTCGCGGCGTTCGCGAAGACCGGGCTGCTGGCACCGGGTGAATCCGAGCGGGTGACGCTGGAATTCCGCCTCGCCGACCTCGCGTCGTACGACGACTCCGGGGTCACCGGCCACCGCAGCGCCTTCGTGCTGGAGCCGGGCGACTACGGCGTCTTCGTCGGCACCGACGTGCGCTCGGCATCCCTCGCCCTCACCGTGCCGATCGACGACCTGCGGGTCGTGCGGCAGGTGACCGAAGCGGCCGCCGCCCGGGATCCCTTCTCACGCATGACGCTGGCCCGTGACGAGTCGGGCGCCGCCGTCGTGGCCTGGGAGGACGTGCCGCAGGCAACCGTCGACCGCCGCGAGCGGGTGCTCGCGGGACTGCCCGCCGAGATCCCGCTGACGGGGGACCGGGGGATCACCCTCGACGACGTCGCGGCGGGCGCTGCGACCCTCGACGACTTCATCGCGCAGCTGACGGCGGAGGAGCTGTCGCTCCTCGCCCGCGGCGACGTGACCATGCACAGCCCGCTGGGTGCTCCCGGCAACGCGGGCGTGCTCGGCGGGGTCTCCGAGTCGCTGCGCGCCAAGGGCGTGCCCCCGATCACCACCACCGACGGACCGAGCGGCCTGCGGCTGTCGGCCTATGCCTCGCTGCTGCCCTCGGGCACGGCGCTGGCGTCGACCTGGAACGCCCCGCTCGTGCGTGAGCTCGCGACCCTTCACGGTCAGGAGATGCTGCGCAAGGGCTCGGATGTGCTGCTGAGCCCCGGCATGAACATCCACCGCGACCCGCTGTGCGGCCGCAACTTCGAGTACTTCTCCGAGGACCCCCTCGTCACCGGACGCTTCGGCGCCGCGATCGTGCAGGGCGTGCAGTCGGTCGGCGTCTCGGCGTGCCCCAAGCACTTCGCCGCCAACAACCAGGAGACCAACCGCACCCGCAACGACTCCCGGGTCTCGGAGCGGGCGCTGCGCGAGATCTACCTGCGCGGCTTCGAGCTGTGCGTCGCCGAGGCCCAGCCGCGCACCATCATGACCTCGTACAACAAGGTCAACGGCGTGTGGGCGCACTACCACCACGACCTGGTGACGACGATCCTGCGCGGCGAGTGGGGCTACACCGGTTGCGTCATCACCGACTGGTGGATGGAGGACGCCGTCGATCCCGACTTCCCCGCGCTCGAGGACAACGCCTACCGGGTGCGGGCCCAGGTCGACGTGCTCATGCCCGGCGGCGTGAAGACGGCCGACGGTCCGCAGGCGTACGCCGACCAGACGATCCTGCAGTCGCTCTCGCGCCCCGACGGGCTGACGATCGGCGAGCTGCAGCGCGGCGCGCGCAACGTGCTGGGGCTGGCGTTGGCACTGGCCCCGGTGCTGGGCCGTCACGCCGACGCGTAGCCTGGAGCGATGCCGAACCCGTTCGACCAGTCCCGCTATCAGGTGCGCTTCGACTGGGGGGATGCCGGGCGGCAGCGGCTGCAGCCTGCGGACGTCACCGTCGTGGTCGACGTGCTGCGGTTCTGCTCCACCGTCACCGATCGCGTCGCGGCGGGGGAGTCCGTG
>NZ_JANJFJ010000503.1:0-2739 GCF_024626565.1 Microbacterium sp. zg.Y909 | reverse complement strand
GCGGTGGCCATCGTGTCAGGGCTGCAGGCGCGCAGGGCGAAGAAGTAGTACCAGTGCGCGGCCGGCCAGGCGTTCTTGCCACCGAGCGCGATGGGCTCGACGCCACTGGCCTTGAGGGCTTCGACGGCGGCGCTCATCTCGTCGATCGTGGTGGGGGCCTCGGTGATGCCTGCAGCGTCGAACACCTGCTGGCTGTAGAACATGCCACCCGGAAGCACGGCGACGGGCATGCCGTAGAGCTTGTCGTCGACACGCAGGTTGTCGAGCGTCGTGTCGGGGATCTCCTCGGCGGCGGTGTCGGAGATCGCGTCGGTGATGTCCTTGATCTGGCCCGCAGCGACCATGGCGGCGAGCTTGCCGCCACCGCGCTGCAGGAACAGGTCCGGCGCGTCGCCGGAGTTCAGCGCGGTCTGCAGCTTGCCGTCGAGTTCTTCGTTCTGCACGACCTGCACCTTGATGGTGACGCCGGGGTTCTCCTCCGAGAATGCGGCGGCCGTCTGGTCCCAGAACTCCTTGCCGGGGCCGGTGGTGGAGTTGTGCCAGAGCGTCATCTCGACGTCGCCGTCTTCGCCGGCACCTCCGCCGCTGCCAGAACAGCCGGCCAGGGCGAGCACACCGGCTGTGACAGCTGCTGCGGCTGCGAGCGTCCTCTTCGCAATCATGTGATTCTCCTCTTTGAGTGGGCGCACCCGCATCATCATGACCCGGGTTCGTGACAAGTCTCACGCGACCCCGAAACCCTGTCAAACGTTTTCGAAATCCTTTTCCATGCGTAGGATCGGGGCAATGTCCCGTCGAGCAACGATCCACGACGTCGCCGCTGCAGCCGGCGTCTCGGTGTCGACCGTGTCCAAAGCCGTCAACGGCAGGTACGGCGTCGCCGAACACACCGTCGCGCGCGTTCTCGATGTGGTGGAGCGACTCGGCTACGAGTCGTCTCTCGTGGCCAGCAGCATGCGCTCGCACCGAACCGGGGTGATCGGCGTGCTGGTGGCCGACTTCGAGCCGTTCAGCGCCGAGGTGCTCAAGGGCGTCGGTGCGGCGCTGCGCGACTCGCGTTACGACCTGCTCGCCTACAGCGGCTCGCGTCAGGGCGGCAGCGCCGGCTGGGAGCGGCGTTCCCTCAGCCGCCTGAGCGGAACGCTCATCGACGCCGCGATCATGGTCACCCCCACGGTCATCGGCGTCACCAGCGAGGTGCCGATCGTGGCCGTCGACCCCCACAGCGGCCGCGCCGACCTGCCGACGGTGGAGTCGGACAGCTACGGCGGGGCGCTGCACGCGATGCAGTACCTCGTGCAGCTCGGCCACCGCCGCATCGGCTTCATCGCAGGGCGACCCGACCTGCGCTCCTCCGAAGCGCGCGACGCCGGCTACCGGGCCGGGCTGCGCGAAGCCGGCATCCCCGCCGACCCCTCACTCGTACGCGTCGGGCTCTACCAGCCCGAGATCGTGCGCGAGCAGGCCCTCGCGCTGCTGCAGCAGCGGGAGCGCCCCACTGCGGTGTTCGCCGCCAACGACCTCTCGGCGCTCGCGGTGATCGAGGTGGCCGGCGAGCTGGGCCTGCGCGTTCCGCAGGATCTCTCCGTGATCGGCTTCGACGACGTGCCCGAGGCTTCCCGTGTGCACCCGGCGCTCACCACCGTCGCCCAGCCCATGCGCCGCCTCGGGGCGGTCGCGGCCGAGTTCGTCGCCGCCCTGCTGGCAGGTGAGACACGCGATGAGCTGCACGTGACGCTGCCCACCCGCCTCGTCGTGCGGGGCTCGACCGCTCCCCCGGCCGGTCCCGGGCGCTGACCGGCATCCGGACCTCATCGCCCAGCGCATCGGCCGGTTCGCCGACATCGTGGCGCCGACCGCGTCATCGCCTCGACCGACTGCGGTCTGGGCGGGCGCATCCACCCCGACATCGCGTGGGCCAAGCTCACGCCGCTGGGCGAGGGCGCCCGTCGCGCCTCGGCGAGCGCCTGATCCGGGCCGCTCACCTGTCGCAGAATGTCGCTGCGGGCGCTCCCAGCCGACACTTTGCGACAGGCGAGCACGAGGAGCGCGCGGATGCCGGTGCGCGCGGCATCCCCCACCCCGCCCCCGCACCGCTCACCTGTCGCAGAATGTCGCTGCGGGCGCTCCCAGGCGACACTTTGCGACAGGCGAGCACGTCCGGAGACCCGGCGCAGGACGCCGGCACCGACACATGAACGGATGCCGCTGCACGTCGCATCCGTCCCGACACGGCAGAATCGAGGGATGACCGTGCACGACCCGAACCTGCCGCCCGCCCACGCATGCCTCATCGTGCACGGCAAGGACCAGCCGGGCATCGTGGCCGCCGTCTCGGCGATGATCACGCGCATCGGGGGCAACATCGTCGCGTTCGATCAGTACTCCGACAACCCCGAAGGCGGCGCGTACTTCCAGCGCGTCGTCTTCCACCGCCCCGGCTTCGGCGCGGACCGACCGGTTGTCGAGGACGAGGTCGCCCGGACGCTCGCGGACTTCGACCTGCAATGGTCGCTGACCGACCAGTCGGTGCCCAAGCGCATGGCGATCCTGTCGTCGAAGCAGGACCACTGCCTGCTCGACCTGCTCTGGCGCCATCGCCGCGGCGACCTGCCCGTCACCATCCCGATGGTCGTGTCCAACCACGCGACCTCCGCCGAGGACGTGCGCTCCTTCGGCGTGCCGTTCTTCCACGTGCCGTCCACCCCCGGCCCCGACAAGTCGGAGTCGGAGGCGAAG
>NZ_JANJFJ010000502.1:0-2781 GCF_024626565.1 Microbacterium sp. zg.Y909 | reverse complement strand
TGCGCCGCGGGACCTTCAGGGACGAGACGGTCGACTACGCCGCCGTCGGGGCGACGCAGGCGTCCGACCTTCTGCAGTACCCGCCCGAGCGCAGCATCCCCGCCGCAGAGGCGTGGCGCCTCGGCAGCGGCGAGGACCGCTTCCGCACGGCCGGCGAAGCGCTGCTGTCGTGGGGCGCGCAGCGCGGGGCGGGCCTGGAGCTCGAGGACGTGCGCCCGGCGTCTGGACCGTCGTACTCCGGTGTCGCGTTCGACGCCGACGGCAACGCCATCGCCCCCAGCCGCCGCGAGGCTGAGCAGCGCTACGACGCCGACGGCACGCCGTACGTCGGCGCCGGCACCACGGTGCACGTGCGCGGCCGCGTCAAGGGCCACCGCGCCGACGCTGAACTGCGCGTCATCTTCTGCGTCGAAGAGGCCCGCCGCATCGGCTTCGCCCTCGGCACCGTCGGCGGCTCGGTCGTCAGCGGTGAGGAGTCGTTCATGATCGAGTGGCGCGACAACGACGAGGTCTGGTTCACCGTCCGCGCGTTCGACGCGCCGACCGCGCCGCTTTACCGCCTGCTGCCGCCGCTCGTGCGGCGCCGGCGCCGCGAACTGTTCCGCGGTTACCTGCGGGCGATCTCGCCGCTGTACACGACATCGTCCTGATGCCCTCCACTCTTCCCGTCGGCGACCCGGCGCCTGCAGACGGCGCGCTGCCCCAGGACCTCCCCGTCGACCCGGCAGTCGACTTCGGCGTCTACCTGCACGTGCCGTTCTGCCGCGTCCGCTGCGGGTACTGCGACTTCAACACCTACACCGCGGGGGAGCTGCGCGGCGCACGCCAGGACCAGTACGCCGACACGCTGCTGCGCGAGGTCGCGCTGTCGCGCGAGGTGCTGGCCGCCGCCGGCGCCATCCGCCCGGCGACCACCGTCTTCTTCGGCGGCGGCACGCCCACCCTGCTCCCCGCCGGCGACCTCGGCCGCATGCTCGCCGGGGTGCGCGACTGCTTCGGCATCGCGCCGGGGGCCGAAGTCACGGTCGAGGCCAACCCCGACACTGTCACCGAGACGGTGGTCGCCGACCTCGCCGCCTCCGGCGTGACCCGACTGTCGATCGGAATGCAGTCCGCCGTCCCCCGCGTGCTGGCGGCGCTGGACCGCACCCACAACCCCGACAACGTCGCCACTGCGGTGGCCGCCGCCCGGAGCGCGGGGCTCGACGTGAGCGTCGACCTCATCTACGGCGCGCCAGGGGAGTCCCTCGACGACTGGCGGCGGTCGATTCAGACCGCCGTCGCGCTCGCCCCCGACCACATCTCCGCCTACGCCCTCATCATCGAGGAGGGCACGAAGCTGCACCGTCAGATCCGCCGCGGCGAGGTCCCGGCCCCCGACGACGACCTGCAGGCCGACATGTACGAGCTGGCCGACGAGATGCTCGCCGACGCCGGCTTCGACTGGTACGAGGTGTCGAACTGGTCGCGGGGCGAGGCGCACCGCTCACGGCACAACCTCGCCTACTGGCGCGGCTCCGATTGGTGGGGGTACGGCCCCGGCGCGCACAGCCACGTCGCGGGGCTGCGCTGGTGGAACGTGAAGCACCCCGCCGCCTACGCGCAGCGCCTGGCCGCAGGCGAGTCTCCCGCAGCGGGCAGGGAACGCCCCGACGCGGCATCCCGCAACCTCGAGGACGTGCTGCTGCGCTCGCGCATCCGCGACGGCTTGGCGGTCTCCGAGGTGACGGATGCCGGGCGGCACGCGGTGGCGGCCCTGATCGCCGACGGTCTGATCGACGGCGCCTCGGCCTTGCGGGGCCGCATCGTGCTCACCCGCCGTGGCCGCCTGCTCGCCGACGCGGTCGTGCGCGCCCTGACCGCCTGACGCCGGTTGCAAGGTCGACACGGTAGAATTGGCACTCACGGACAACGAGTGCCAGCGGAGGGGAGTGGGATGGTCAGCGAACGGGGCCTGCAGGTGCTGCGCGCCATCGTGCAGGACTACGTCGACACCCGCGAACCCGTGGGAAGCAAGGCGATCGTCGAGCGCCACGCGTTCGGCGTCTCGGCGGCCACGATCCGCAACGACATGGCGCAGCTCGAAGACGAAGAGCTCATCGTCGCACCGCACACCTCATCCGGGCGGGTACCCACCGACAAGGGCTACCGCGTCTTCGTCGACCACCTCGCGCAGCTGCGGCCACTGACCACGGCGCAGCGGTCGGCGATCGAGTCGTTCCTCGAAGGATCCGGCGACCTCGACGACCTGCTCGCGCGCACCGTGCGCGCCCTGACCCAGCTGACCGGCCAGGTCGCAATCGTGCAGTATCCGTCGTTCGCCCGGGCGCATGTGTCGCACCTGGAGCTGGTCAACCTCGGCGGCGGCCGCGTGATCGTCATCGTCGTGACCGACATCGGCCGGGTGTCCCAGCGCATCGCGACCGTGCCGACCGAACTCGACGACGAGGGCATGACCCGGGTGCGGACACGGCTGGCCAGCATGCTCACCGGCAGCAGCGTGCAGGGCGGCGCCCAGGCCATCGCGGACCTGCTCGCCGCACCGGCGCAGCCCGATCCGTTCGACCACGCCGTCCGCTCGATCGCAATGGTCGTCGCCGAGGAGCTCGAGGAGTTCCGGCAGGATCGCCTCATGCTCGCCGGCAGCGCCACCCTTGCGCGGCGGGAGCAGGACTTCCGCGGCAGCATCTACCCGCTGCTGGAGGCGATCGAGGAGCAGGTGACGCTCATCCGCCTCATGACCGAGATGGTCCCGGACGACCAGGGTCTGGCGGCGAGCAT
>NZ_JANJFJ010000501.1:0-2796 GCF_024626565.1 Microbacterium sp. zg.Y909 | reverse complement strand
GGCACCGCATCGGCGCCCAGCCGGCTCAGCACGCGCAGGTGCTCGCGCACGTCCCCCTGCAGGGCCAGGACTCCGGCACGCCGTGCCGACATGACTACCAGCCGCGGTCCGCGAGGCGGTGGGGAGCGGCGAGGTCGGTGACATTGATGCCGACCATGGCCTCCCCGAGGTCCCGTGAAGCGTCCGCGACCACCTGCGGGTCGTCGAAGAACGTGACGGCCTTCACGATCGCCGCCGCCCGCGCGGCGGGGTTGCCGCTCTTGAAGATGCCCGACCCCACGAACACCCCGTCGGCGCCGAGCTGCATCATCATGGCGGCGTCGGCGGGCGTCGCCACCCCGCCCGCGACGAACAGCACAACGGGGAGTCGCCCCTGCTCGGCGACTTCGGCCACCAGCTCGTAGGGCGCTTGCAGTTCCTTCGCCGCCACGTACAGCTCGTCCCTGCTCATCGAGCGCAGCCGCGCGATCTCGGAGGAGATGGTGCGGATGTGCCGCGTCGCCTCCGACACGTCGCCGGTGCCCGCCTCGCCCTTGGAACGGATCATCGCGGCGCCTTCGGTGATGCGTCGCAGTGCCTCGCCGAGGTTCGTCGCACCGCACACGAACGGCACGGTGAACGGCCACTTGTCGATGTGGTGGACGTAGTCGGCGGGCGAGAGCACCTCGGACTCGTCGATGTAGTCGACGCCGAGATGCTGCAGCACCTGCGCCTCGACGAAGTGGCCGATGCGCGCCTTCGCCATGACGGGGATCGACACGGCGGCGATGATGTCGTCGATGAGCTGGGGATCGCTCATCCGGGCGACCCCGCCCTGCGCCCGGATGTCGGCAGGCACCCGTTCCAGTGCCATCACCGCCACCGCGCCGGCATCCTCGGCGATGCGCGCCTGCTCGGCGGTCACGACGTCCATGATCACGCCGCCCTTGAGCATCTCGGCCAGGCCGCGCTTCACGCGGGCCGATCCGGTTGTCCCGGCCTGCAGCGGGTTCTCCGGCGCCTCCGCGGCGCGGTCGATGTTTGGCATAGGCCAGACGCTAGCATGTCCTGAGCTGTAGATTCGAGCAGATGGAGAACGCGACGGTGACCGACGGGATCACGGGCACGACGGCGGCGGAGATCGCCGACAGCGTGCGCGCGCTCGTCGACAGCGCACGCCTCTCCCCCGGTGACGCGCTCCCGCCGGTGCGCACGCTGGCCGACCGCCTCGGCGTCAACCGCAATACCGTCGTCGCCGCCTACCGTCAGCTCGGTCAGGCCGGGCTCGTCGCGTCGCGCGGGCGCGGCGGCACGCGGGTGGCCTCCCCGGCGCCGATGCCCATCGAGGGGTTCGCGCAGGACAGCGTGCTGCGCGACGTCGGCGACGGCAATCCCGACCCGGCCCTCATCCCCGACCTCACCGGAGCGCTCGCAGTGCTCGCCGGCCGCCCTGTGCTGTACGGCGAGCCCGTCATCGACCCCGATCTGGAGCGCTGGGCGCGCGACTGGATGACGCCGGACGTCCCCGACCGGGCGGCTATGCGCATCACGGTCACCGGCGGCGCCGTCGACGCGATGGAGCGTCTGCTGGCGGGGACGCTGGTGCGCGATGATGCCGTCGCCCTCGAGGACCCCTGCTTCCTGTCCAGCATCCGCACCGTGCGCCTGGGCGGCTACCGGCCCGTGCCCGTGGCCGTCGATGACGAGGGGATGACCGTCGACGGACTCGCCCGTGCCCTGGCGGACGGCGTGCGGGCGGTGATCTGCACCCCGCGTGCGCAGAACCCGACGGGCGTGAGTCTCACCGCCCGGCGCGCCGCCGACCTGCGTGCTGTCCTGGCCGACCACCCCCATGTGCTCGTCGTGATGGACGACCACCTCTCGCTGCTGACCGATCAGCCCTATCACTCGATCGTGGGCGCGTCGCACCGCCGCTGGGCGCTGGTGCGGTCGGTGTCGAAGTTCCTGGGGCCCGACATGTGCCTCGCGGTCGCGGCGACCGACGCCGACACCGCCGACCGCCTGGCGATGCGCCTCAGCCCCGGCACGACCTGGGTCAGCCACCTGCTGCAGCGACTCACCGTCGCGCAGGTCACCGACCCTGCCGTGATGGCCGCGGTGCAGCGCGCCGGCGCGCACTACCTGGCCCGCAACCGCGCGTTCGCCGCACGGCTGAGCGCCCACGGCATCGCCTGCCGCGCCGGGGACGGGCTCAGTCTCTGGGTGCACCTCGGCGTACCCGCCCGCGCGGTGACCGATCAGCTGATGCGCCGCGGCTGGCTGGCCCGGCCCGGCGACGAGTTCGCCCTGGCCGACGGCGGGGCGTCCGAGCGCCTGCGCCTCACCGTCCACACCCTGTCCGACGCCGAGGCGGAGCGCCTGGCCGCCGACGTCGCCGCCGCCGTCCGCGTGACGGCATCCCGATGAGAGAAGGTCACCACCCGTGAAGATCCTGTCCATCCAGTCCGCCGTCGCCTACGGGCACGTCGGCAACTCCGCCGCGGTCTTCCCGCTGCAGCGCATCGGCGTGGAGGTGCTGCCGGTCTACACCGTGAACTTCTCCAACCACACCGGCTACGGCGCGTGGCGCGGCCCGATGATCTCGCCGGATGACGTGCGCGAGGTGATCACCGGCATCGAGGAGCGCGGTGTCTTCGGCGAGATCGACGTCGTCCTGTCGGGGTACCAGGGCAGCGAGGGTATCGGCGATGTCATCGTCGACGCCGTTGCCCGGGTGAAGGCGGCCAATCCGGATGCCGTGTACGCGTGCGACCCCGTGATGGGCAACGCCAAGTCCGGGTGCTTCGTCGCTCCGGC
>NZ_JANJFJ010000500.1:0-2844 GCF_024626565.1 Microbacterium sp. zg.Y909 | reverse complement strand
ATGCGCCCGTCGTGCTGGCTCCGATGGCGGGTATCACCAACACCGCCTTCCGGCGGCTGTGCCGCGAATACGGCGCCGGGCTGTACGTCAGCGAGATGATCACCAGCCGTGCGCTGGTCGAGCGCAATGCCACGACCATGCGCCTCATCCGCCACCACGAGTCCGAGACGCCTCGCTCCATCCAGCTGTACGGCGTGGATCCGGCCACGGTCGAAGCCGCCGTGCGCATCATCGTCGACGAGGGCCACGCCGACCACATCGACCTCAACTTCGGCTGCCCCGTACCCAAGGTCACCCGCAAGGGCGGGGGAGCGGCACTGCCCTGGAAACTCGGGCTCTTCCGCGACATCGTCACCCGCGCCGCCCGGGCCGCAGGCGACATCCCCCTGACCGTGAAGATGCGCAAGGGCATCGATCGCGATCACCTCACCTATCTCGATGCCGGGCGCATCGCCGAGGATGCCGGCGTCGCCGCCGTGGCCCTGCACGCCCGCACCGCGGCGGAGTTCTACTCAGGGCACGCCGACTGGGACGCCATCGCGCGCCTGAAAGAGACCGTCACCAGCGTGCCCGTGCTCGGCAACGGCGACATCTGGTCCGCCGAAGACGCGGTGCGCATGATGAGCGAGACGGGCTGCGACGGCGTCGTGGTCGGTCGCGGCTGCCTCGGGCGTCCGTGGCTCTTCGGGGATCTCGCGCGCGCGCTCGCTCCGGGCTCCGCGACTGCGCCGCCGGTGGACGCCACGCTCGGCTTCGTGGCGGCGGCCTTCCGCCGGCACGCCGACCTGCTCGTGGAGTTCCACGAAAGCGAAGACCGCGGCTGCCGCGACATCCGCAAGCACGCGTCGTGGTACTTCAAGGGCTACCCCGTGGGCGGCGACACCCGCGCGCGGCTCGCCACCGTGTCGAGCCTCGCCGAGATCGACGAGGTGCTCGCCACCCTCGACCTCGACGCGCCCTACCCCGGCAGCGGCGCCGAAGGCCAGCGCGGCCGCGCCGGCACCCCCAAGCGCCCTGCGCTGCCCGACGGGTGGCTCGCCTCGCGCGACATCGCCGCCGACGCCGGCGCGCTGCTCGCAGAAGCGGAGATCGACAACAGTGGCGGGTGAGCGGGCCAGCGGCGTCGGCGTCTTCACCGGGCGCCCCGACGGATACGACGACGACGACGCGGCACGGTTCCACCCCGAGCGCCACCGGTCGCAGCGCGACAGCTTCGCTCGCGACCGCGCCCGGGTGCTGCACTCCGCCGCGCTTCGACGCCTGGCATCCAAGACCCAGGTGCTCAGCCCGGCGAGCCCGTACGACTTCGCCCGCAACCGTCTGACGCACTCGCTCGAGGTCGCACAGGTGGGGCGGGAGCTGGCGACCGCGCTGCAGCTCTCACCCGACGTCGTCGACACCGCCTGCCTGAGCCACGACATCGGGCATCCCCCGTTCGGTCACAACGGCGAACGGGCGCTCAACGACTGGGCCGCCGACATCGGCGGGTTCGAGGGCAACGCGCAGACCCTGCGGATCCTCTCCCGCCTGGAGCCGAAGGTCGTCGACGACGACGGGGTGAGCTTCGGCCTGAACCTCACCCGGGCGAGTCTCGACGCGACCTGCAAGTACCCGTGGACCGCGGAGCACCCCGTCCCCGATCCCGGGGGGCGCCTGAAGTTCGGCGTCTACCCCGAGGATGAGGCCGTCTTCCGCTGGATGCGCCAGGATGCACCGGGACGCCTGCGCTGCATCGAAGCCGAGGTGATGGACCTCTCCGACGACATCGCCTACTCGGTGCACGACTTCGAAGACGCGATCGTGAACGGCTATCTCGAGCCACAGCGCCTGTCGGACCCGCGCGAGCACGAGGCCATCCTCAGCGCGATCCAGACCTGGGTCGGCTACGACTTCGCCCGTGACGAGCTCGACGACGCGCTGTTCCGTCTCATGCGGATGCCGGAGTGGATCACGACCTTCGACGGGTCGCGTGCCGCGCACGCCAGGCTGAAGAACCTCACCTCCGACCTCATCGGCCGCTTCGCCCGCGCCGCCACATCGGCCACCCGCGAACACTTCGATACCCCGGTGCTCACGCGCTACCGCGGCCGCGTCATCGTGCCGCGGGTGATCGAGGCCGAGATGGCGGTGCTCAAGGGCATCATCGGCGCGTTCGTCGTCTCAATCGAAGGTCGCAAGGGCCTCTACAAGGAGCAGCGCCGCCTGCTCAAGCGCCTCGCGACCGCGCTGTGGGAGCGGCCCGACCACCTGGACCTGCTCCACGCCGAGGACTTCGCCCGCGCCGAGACCGACGCCGCGCGCCGCCGGGTCGTGGTCGATCAGGTCGCCACGCTCACCGACCGTTTCGCGATCTCGTGGCACTCACGCCTGGTCGAGCCGGTGGATCTGGCGAGCCTCGGCCTCTGGGCGCCGGGAAGCCGGGTCATCGCCTCGGACGCGTATGCGCTGCCCGAGCCCCTCGAGGGGCTTTGATGGCGGGGCGCATCCGTCAGGCCGACGTCGACGAGGTGAAGGCCCGTACCAACATCGCCGACGTCATCGGTGAGCGCGTCGCTCTCAAGCCCGCGGGCGTCGGATCGCTCAAGGGGCTCTGCCCCTTCCACGACGAGCGCAGCCCCAGTTTCAACGTGCGCTCGCAGGCCGGCTTCTACCACTGCTTCGGCTGCGGGGAATCGGGCGACGTCTACACCTTTCTGCGGCAGATGGACCACGTTTCCTTCACCGAGGCGGTGGAGCGGCTGGCCGGCCGCCTGGGTTACACGCTGCACTACGAGGACGGCGCGGCCGCACCCGAGACCTCGGGCAGGTCACGGCTCTACGCCGCCAATGCGGCAGCAGCGGAGT
>NZ_JANJFJ010000499.1:0-2128 GCF_024626565.1 Microbacterium sp. zg.Y909 | reverse complement strand
GGTCTTCCCGCCGACGGACCGGGGAGTATCGCCCCGCTGGGGCGTCGCGTCGGAGCGCTCTTCATCGACTACACGAGCGCCTACATCATCGCCATCGCGATCACGCTCGCCACGTCGGGAGACTACTCCGCGCCACCCATGCTGATCCTGTCGATCTTCGCGGTTCTGCAGGTGCTGTTCATCCCCACGCTCGGCGGCAGCCCGGGGCACCGCCTGCTCGGCATGCGGGTGAACCTCGCCACCGGCGGCTGGCCTGGGCTGTGGCGTCCGATCGTGCGCACGCTGCTGCTCGTGATCGTCATCCCCGCCGCGATCTGGGACGCCGACCAGCGGGGTCTTCACGACAAGGCCGCCGGAACGGTGCTCGTCCGCGGTTGAGACCCCGACGCCCGCTCAGCGGGGACGGGGCGCGCGCACCTTGGTGGGGTCGATGCCCTTGGGGATCGGCAGCGACGTCACAGACTTCGACACCGAGTCCACACGCTTGATGACGGCGGCCATGGTCGCCCGGTCGATCTTCTTCGGCAGCGCCTTGATGGTGGATGCCAGCTTCGAGATCGGCACCTCGTCCTCGCCGTGGCCGACGTAGAGCACGGTCACCGGCACGCCGGATGCCACGCGCTGCACCTTGGCGCGCTCGTCGGCGACCAGCCGCGTGAGGCGACCGCGAGACCCCTCACCGACGATGACGACACCGCCGCGACCGATCACCCGATACACCGCATCCTGGGTCTTGGGGTTCACGCCGACAGGCATCTCCGTGGCCTGCCACTTGCGACCGAGGCCGGTCGAGAGGATGTGACCCGCTGCACCCGGCATCCCATCGAGCTTCTGGTACATCGCACGCGTCGACAGTCTCGTCATCGTGATCATCGCGCCGAGGAAACCGGCCATGAGACCGCTGAGGCCCCAGAGGATGACGCTCCAGACGGCGAAGGGCGGGATCAGGAATCCGACCAGGATGCCGAGCGCGATGCCCAGCACGATGATCCCGATCAGGACCCATCCGAGCCACGGATAGACGTTCTTGGTGAAAACGAACAGCGACTTGATCTGGGAGAAGAAACCCGGGCGCTTCTCTGGTGCGGGCGTGCGTGCGGCCATACCCTCCAGCCTACCTTTCGCCGCCTCGTCTCCTGCACAGGACTGCGTCACGGCGATGCATCCCCGCATGCCGCATCCAGCCGTCCCGCCGAGGTGGTGCTCGCGCAGACTCATCGCATGCACAGCGACGCACGCCTCGTCGAGTCAACACCCCTCCCCGGAGGCGGGGCCGTGCTCCGCGTCGTGCGGGAGGGTGCACCCTGGCCGGGCACCATCGTGCGGCACGACGACGGGCACAGCGCCCTGCATGTCGACGCGGACCTGCTCGAGGGCACCGCGGTGTGGCGCGCGGAGCCCGACGGCCACATCCTCGCGCCGAGCGAGGTCGTGCGCACCGCGTCCGGCCACGAGGCGGTGTTCGCGCTGTGCCACGGCAGATTGGACCACGTGCTTCACGAACGACGAGAGGCGCAGGCCCCGCCTTCGGCAGGGGAGTGCGTGACCGTCGCGGTGAGCGTGCTGCGCGGCACCGACGAGGCCGGGCCGGGTGCGTGCGGCCAGTGGTGGGTCACCGATGAAGGCCGCCCCGTCCTCGCGTTGGGCGGCACGACCCCGGTCGCCGATGCCTCGCGCGACATCCTGGGTCTGATGTGCGCCGACGCCCAGGGCGGGCTGGCCGATGCTCTACGGGCAGCGGGCGCTGCCCTCGAAGATCCGCTTCGAGACGCCCTCGGGCGCGCCGAGGACTCCCTGTTCGCGGCGGCCCAGGCGGCGCCGCTGGTGACCGCCGTGCCCGCGCCCGCCCGAGCACTCACGGTCTCGGTCACGGCGCGACCCGGCGCGGGTGCGGGCGCAGCGTTGCGAGGGGCGGTGGAGCGCCACATCGACAGCGAGGTCGCCGAGCAGGTCGCGCAGGCGGGCGAGGAATTGCGGCGAAGGTGGCGGCAGCGCCGGGAGCTGCGGGCGACACGACGCGCGGCACGGCAGGCCAGGGGCCCTGTCGGCAGGCCACCCGCGACCGCCGGCGCCTCTTCCGGCACACGGGCGACGCGCATCAGGCCGATGCTGGCGGGATGCGTGGTCG
>NZ_JANJFJ010000498.1:0-719 GCF_024626565.1 Microbacterium sp. zg.Y909 | reverse complement strand
GGTTGCTGTGGCCCTCGGATGACGGCCCCGCGACGGCGACGGCACCTACGCCCGCGACGCGCGGCGCCGCGCTGTCGGCAGACATCCCTTCGCAGGCCCCAGCCCCGACCCCGACGCCGGCCGGCGATCCGGTCGCGGCCGCCGAGGCCCTGCTCGCCGCCGCCGCGGCGTGCCTCGACGACGCCTGCCTGAGCGCGCTGCGGGAGTCGCCGGGACGCCCTGCGATCGAGGGCGTGCTCGCGCTGCCGCCCGCCGAACGCCAGATCGCGCTCGTCGACGACTACGGGGGAGTGGCGGTCCTGCGCGTATCGGCGGAGGGGGTCGCGCCCGATCGCCTTCTGGTCATCGTCGACGCCGGCCACACATGGCTGATCCGCGACGCCTACGACGTCGCGGATCAGCTGTGAGAGGTGCCGGGGTCAGATTCCGAGGGAGCCCTCGAAGTCCGCCGCCTCCAGGCGTGCCTTGACCGCACCCAGGAAGCGCGCAGCGTCGGCGCCGTCGACGACACGGTGGTCGTACGACAGTGCGAGGTAGACGTAGGAGCGCACCGAGATGGCATCCTTTCCGTCCACCGACACGATGCCCGGGCGCTTCACGACGATGCCGGTACCCAGGATCGCCGTCTGCGGAAGGAACACCACCGGGGTGTCGAACAGCGCGCCGCGCGATCCGGTGTTGGTCAGCGTGAACGTGCCGCCGGCCAGCTCGTCGGGCTT
>NZ_JANJFJ010000497.1:0-2858 GCF_024626565.1 Microbacterium sp. zg.Y909 | reverse complement strand
GCGAGCGTCTCGACGAGGCGCCGGTACCGCGGCAGCATGCCCGCGTGGTGCACGCCGATGCCGGCACGGACGAGCCGGGAGAGGGTCTTTCCGAAGGCGGTGTTGAAGCGGAAGCCGCCGATGGCCTCGCCGATGGCATCCCGCTGCTCGCGCGAGGCGACCTTGCCGTTGGCGAGGGCCTGCGCCCGCTCGAGAGCGGCGGCCTGCGAGAAGTGCACGATGTACACCGGGCGCTCCTTCTCGTCCAGGAGCGACGCGACCACCTCGTGCACGGGGCGCCGCTCGTAGGAGAAGTGCAGCGGCACGGGGCGCTCCACCCCGGTGACCATCGCGGTAGGGCGGCCGGTGCGGCGGGTGAGGTCCTCGGCGATGTCGGTGACGTCCCCTAGCGTCGCCGACATGAGCAGGAACTGGGCGCGGGGCAGCAGCAGCAGCGGCACCTGCCACGCCCACCCGCGCTCGAGATCGCCGTAGTAGTGGAACTCGTCCATCACGACCTGGTCGACGTCGGCATCGGCGCCCTGACGCAGGGCGATGTTCGCGAGGATCTCCGCCGTGCAGCAGACGATCGGCGCCTCGGGGTTGACCGACGAGTCGCCCGTGACCATGCCGACGTTCTCGGCGCCGAAGATGTCGACCAGCGCGAAGAACTTCTCGCTGACGAGTGCCTTGATGGGGGCGGTGTAGTAGGTGCGCCCACCCTGGGCGAGGGATGCCGCGTGCGCCGCGATTGCGACGAGGGACTTGCCGGTGCCGGTCGGTGTCGACAGCACGACGTTCGCGCCCGAGACGAGCTCCATGACGGCCTCGTCCTGCGCGGGATACAGC
The DNA here is from genome assembly GCF_024626565.1 of Microbacterium sp. zg.Y909. Taxonomy (NCBI): domain Bacteria; kingdom Bacillati; phylum Actinomycetota; class Actinomycetes; order Micrococcales; family Microbacteriaceae; genus Microbacterium; species Microbacterium sp. zg.Y909. The sequence goes on along the minus strand of NZ_JANJFJ010000497.1, from coordinate 2,030 downwards.
GTGAGCCCGCGCTCGGAGGCCCACGAGACGAACGCGTCGTAGACCCCGTCGGGATCGGGGGCGGCACGGACGGCGTCGAGAAGGCTCACCCTGTCGAGTCTGCCTGACGCTTGGGCCGGTGACGGCGCGCGAGACGGCGCGCGAGGCGGCGTTCGGCCCACGCTCGCCCCCGGCGCCGTTGCGCGAGCACCCTCACGCCGGTCGCACGAGTCGCTCCCGGACGCTGCGCGCCAGACGGCGGCTGACCGGGAGTTCGATCTCCGCGAGCACCAAGGTGGGCGCCGCACCGGCCAGGCGTATCTCGACCACCGCGTCGCGCTGCACCAGGTACGAGCGGTGCACGCGCACGAACCCGGCATGCGCCCACCGCCGCCCGAGCTCCGAGATCGGGATGCGCACGAGGTGCCCGCCCGACGGCGTCCACAGCCGCGAATAGTCGCCCTCGGCGTGCACCCAGCGCACCTCGCTGCGCCGCACCAGCCTCACGGCCTGACCGACCGTGACGGCCACCGTCTCGTCGGCCGGCGCGGTCGGCGGCGCCACGACCGCCGCGACGATCCGGTCCACCGCGCGCCGCAGGCGCTCGGGCCGCACGGGTTTGAGCACGTAATCCAGCGCGTGCACGTCGAACGCCTCCACGGCGCCGGTTGCGTCGGCGGTGACGAACACGATCGCGGGTCGGGGTTCGTGCCGATCGAACAGGCGGGCCAGGTCCAGGCCCGACATCCCCGGCAGGCGCATCTCGAGAAACGCCGCGGCCACAGGGCGGCGTTCCACCAGCCGCAGCGCCTCCGCTGCGTCGGCCACCGCGTGCACCGTGCCGATGCGCTCGTCGCTTCCCAGCAGCGCAACGAGTTCGGCGCGGGCGGGTGTTTCGTCGTCGGCGACGAGCACGTCGATCACGCCCCCGATGCTACGCACGCGGCGACGGCGACCCGGTCAGCAGCAGCGCGCGCCGGGATTGCGGTCCTGGTCGTCCATCCGCTCGCGCCAGAACTGCCGCTCCGTCAGCGCCGGCTCATCCGGGTGCTGCTGGCGGTGATGCGCGAGGTAGGTCGCGTAGGCACGGTCGCCCATGAGCGTCTCGACATACCAACGGATGCCGCGGCCCACCCGCCGCACGAGGGAGATGAATCCCTCGTGCGGCGTGGCTGCGGCATCCGCCCGGCCCGTCACCGGTCCCCCGATCAGTGACGGCCGCCTTGTACCGGCCGGCGATCAGCCGGAAGCTCTTCCCACTCGCGCTCGATCTCGCGCTCGGCCTTGGTCGCGATGAACCCGGCCGGGGCGAAGCGACGCGACGGCACCGGCGGGTCTTCGTGGTCGTCACCGCCGCCGGCGCGGACGGCCTTGACCGTGACGATCGCCGAGGTGGCGATGACGATGATCGCCAGCGTGACGAAGATGATCGACAGCGTTCCCTGCACTGCGGTGTTGCGCACGACCGCCTCCATCGCCGCGACCGTCGGGGCAGTGCCGAACGACGTCTCGCCGTCGGCGAGCGCCTGGCGGAATGCGGTGTTGTTGGCCCAGTAGCCCACCTGCGGAACCGGGGAGAAGATCTTGTACATCGACGCGGTGATCGTGACGACCGCCGTGAATCCCAGCGGCAACACGATGATCCACAGCCACTTCGCGTAGCTCTTGCCCCGCTTGGCGACGATGGCCAGCACCACGGCCAGCGCGATGGCGGCCAGCAGCTGGTTGGCGATGCCGAACAGCGGGAAGAACGTGTTGATGCCGCCGAGCGGATCGGTCACGCCGAGGATCAGGATCGCGCCCCAGCCGGCGACCATGACCCCGGTGCAGATCCACACCCCGGGTCGCCACGACACGTCGCGGAACTTCGGGATCACCACCCCGATCGAGTCCTGCAGCATGAAGCGGGCCACGCGCGTGCCGGCATCCACGGCCGTCAGGATGAACAGCGCCTCGAACATGATCGCGAAGTGATACCAGAACGCCATCATCGCCTGGCCGCCCACGGCCTGCTGCATGATGTGCGCGAGGCCGAGCGCCAGGGTCGGAGC
>NZ_JANJFJ010000496.1:0-2859 GCF_024626565.1 Microbacterium sp. zg.Y909 | reverse complement strand
CGGTCCATCGACGCCTTCTGGATCCAGCGGAACGCCTCGGGCTCGGTCAGGCCCATCTTCTCGTTGAGCAGGCCCTTGGCCCGGTCGACGAGCTTGCGGGTCTCGAAGCGCTCGACCATGTCGGCGACCTCGGCCTCGAGCGTGATGATCTGCTCGTAGCGGGCCAGGGCGATCTCGATCGCCGGCAGCAGGTCGTTGGGGGTGAAGGGCTTCACGACGTATGCGAGCGCACCGGCCTCGGTCGCCCGCTCCACGAGCTCCTTCTGGCTGAACGCCGTCAGCAGCACGACCGGCGCGATGTGCGCCTTGCTGAGCTTCTCGGCGGCGGAGATGCCGTCGAGTACGGGCATCTTCACGTCCATGATCACGAGGTCGGGGCGCAGTTCGGTGGCCAGCTGCACGGCCGTTTCACCGTCACCGGCCTCGCCGACCACGTCGAACCCGGCGTCGCGGAGAATCTCCACGATGTCGAGGCGGATCAGCGATTCGTCCTCGGCGACGACAACGCGTCGCGGGGCTGTGGCCATGGGGGTGGCGGTATCGTCGAGCTCAGTCACGACACCATTCTAGGTCAGGCGAGGCCGTTCCCTGCGGTATCGTCGTGGAGGCACTTGCCGGTGTGGCGGAATGGCAGACGCGACCGACTCAAACTCGGTTGTCTTCGGACGTGTGGGTTCGACTCCCACCACCGGTACGCACACGAAAAAGGAGAGGGATGCCGCATCGCGGCATCCCTCTCCTTTTCGCTTCCGGCCTTACTGCTCGGCCTTGTAGATCGGCGCCTTGCCGTGCACGGCGTCGCCCACCTTGTGGATGCGGATGTCGTTGGTCGAGCCGATGATTCCGGGAGGGGAACCGGAGATCACGACGACGCGGTCACCGACCTCGGCCAGCTTGTTCGTGAGCAGGTAGTCGTCGACCTGGATGAACATGAGGTCCGTGTGGGCCACGTGCTCGACGATGGCCGACTGGACGCCCCACGTGATCGCCATGCGGCGACGGATCGCCGGCTCGGGGGTGAACCCGATCATGGGGAACTTGGGGCGCAGGCGCGACATGCGGCGGGCGGTGTCGCCGGACTCGGTGAAGATGCAGACGTACTTCGCCTCGACGAACTCCGCCACCTCCATCGCGGCGAGCGTGATGGCCCCGCCCTGCGTGCGCGGCTTGGTGTTCAGCGGCGCGATGCGCTCCATGCCGTGCTCTTCGGTGGATTCGATGATGCGCGCCATGGTCTCGACGACGACGACGGGGTAGTCCCCCACGCTCGTCTCGCCCGAGAGCATGACCGCGTCGGCGCCGTCGAGCACGGCGTTGGCGACGTCACTGGTCTCGGCGCGGGTCGGCACCGGGTTGTTGATCATCGACTCGAGCATCTGCGTCGCGACGATGACGGGCTTGGCCATGCGGCGGCAGAGCTCGACCGCGCGCTTCTGCACGATCGGAACGGCCTCGAGCGGCAGCTCGACGCCCAGGTCTCCGCGGGCGACCATGATGCCGTCGAAGGCGTCGATGATCTCCTCGAGGTTTTCCACGGCCTGCGGCTTCTCGATCTTGGCGATGACGGGCACGCGGCGCCCCTCTTCGGCCATGATCTCGTGGACGCGGGTGACGTCCTCGGCGCTGCGCACGAACGACAGCGCGATGAGGTCCGCGCCGGCGCGCAGGCCCCAGCGCAGGTCCGCCTCATCCTTTTCGGAGAGAGCGGGCACGCTGACGGCGACGCCGGGCAGGTTGATGCCCTTGTTGTTGGACACCGGGCCGCCGACGATGACCTTCGTCGTGACGACGGGACCGTCGACCTCGGTCACCTCGACGCGCACCTTGCCGTCGTCGATGAGAAGGAAGTCGCCCGGGCGGACGTCGGCGGGAAGACCCTTGAAGGTCGTCGAGACGATCTCCTTGGTGCCCTCGATGTCGTCCGTGGTGATCTTGAAGACATCGCCCACGGCGAGCTGGTGGGGCCCGTCGGCGAACTTGCCCAGTCGGATCTTGGGGCCCTGCAGGTCCACCAGCGCGGCGACGGCGCGGCCGGAATCCTGGGCCGCCTTACGCACGTTGGCGAAGTTGTTCTCGTGGACGGAATAGTCGCCGTGGCTCAGGTTGAATCGCGCCACGTCGACACCGGCGTCGATGATCGCGCGGACCATCTCGTAGGTGGATGTGGCGGGGCCGAGAGTGGCGACGATTTTCGCGCGTCTCATCGTGGGTGTGCTCCGGTCTTTGGGGGGATGGCTGTCGAGTGCTGCCGTGTTCAGCCTACGCGGGCTGCAGTCCGATAGCGATGTCAGTGGGTCGCACGGGCTGAGGAAGCTCTGTCGTGCCCATGAGGAAGCGGTCCACTGCAGCTGCAGCGGCCCGACCCTCCGCGATGGCCCACACGATGAGCGACTGACCGCGGCCGGCGTCGCCGGCGACGAAGACGCCGGGGTGGGTGGCCTGGTAGTCCCCGTCGCGGGCGAGGATGCCGCGCGGCGTGAACTGCGTGTCGAGCTGGTCTTCGAGCTTCTCGCGCTCGGGTCCGGTGAACCCCATCGCGATGAGCACGAGGTCGGCGGGGATCTCGCGCTCGGTGCCGCTCTTGGGGAGGCGCCGGCCGTCGACGAACTCGGTCTCGGCTACGCGCAGCGCGCGCACCTCGCCGACGTCGTTGCCGAGGAATTCCACGGTGGAGGCGAGGAACGTCCGCTCGCCGCCCTCTTCGTGGGCCGACGTCATCTCGAACAGCGTCGGGGTCATAGGCCACGGATGCGTGTCGGGGCGTTCGGCAGGAGGCTGCTTGCCGATGGCGAGGTTGGTGACGCTGAGGGCACCCTGGCGGTGCGCGGTGCCGATGCAGTCGGCCCCGGTGTCGCCACC